>NZ_JABWNC020000030.1:0-34763 GCF_013368855.2 Escherichia sp. 93.0816
GAATATAATAAAGGAAAAAAGAAAGCGTCACTACACGCGTTTTGTTTATAAATAAATAACTACAATTCACTGAATGAATAAGTCCTGTAATGTCATATATAAATTACAGGACTTAATTCAATTAACAGTTCAACCGTTGCGGGAGGGAAGTTTCTGCCCCCCCATTATTTAAACCTGCATTACATCCCATAACGTTCAGAAATAGCAGCATGTTTCTCTTCGTTCGCTCCGGCTTCTTTGGCAAGTCGCCACCAGCACAACGGATGTTCCCAGTCTGCGGTCAATCCGCTCAGGGTCTTATCAATATCACCTTTAGAAACTGAACGCGGCGCGCTGATAACAAAATAGAACGCGGGCAGTGGCTCGGCATCTTCTCCCTGATGGCTGTCCGTTAACGTATAGTCATCGTTACTGTTGCTCCAGTAGTACCAGTTTCGTTCACGTAGCGCCTCACGGAAGGCATTAAACTGTTCTTCACCAGGCATAACGCCTTCGCAGAACCAGGACTCGCCGTATTCAGTCGGGATAATGGTTTTCAGGCAGCCATAAAGCGGCGTGAAATTCTTCTGTTCTTCCTCGTCTTCAGGCCGGGTATTCAACATTTCCGCATCGAAAACGACAATTTCATCAACATGTTGTGGGTAATCGGTCCGGTAGGTTGGTTCAATGATCCTTGCCGTTACCGGTCCAATCCGCTGGGCATAGTAATAGCGGTATTCGAAGTTTTCCCGGAAACGGATATTCAGTAGCCCCCATTTTTCGTCGATAAAACCTTCGCCTTCCGTGAGTTCGATTTCCAGTTCTGCAGCAATAGCACGAACCAAATCCCATTGTTGTAAGATGCTGGCGGTCGCCATGATATCCCACTGGAGATTGCGAATATCTTCTTCACGGCTAATCATAAGTTGCTGCAATTGCTGTAAATAATCCAGCTGCCGATCCCAGGCTTCCTGTTTTTGTGCTGCCCAGGAGCACATGCGATAAACGCCTGGCCACTCGCGCCCTTTTTCGTGTTGTAGCAATTGCTGGCCAATCGCTTCCAGTTCAACCCAATTTTCTTGCTGGTTAAGCACACGTGCACGGAACCACAATGCCATATGCATCAGGCCCGCCCGTTCATACTGCTTCGCCAGTTGTTCGATCGCTTGCTGATCGCCACGGTGTAGCAGGAGATCCAGCAGATCAAAGCAGAGGTTGTCATCCTCCTTGATGTGGCTTTCAACATAGCTTTGCAGCAGTTCAATCGACTCATCAATCGCATTGCAAGCCTTTAACGCATTGACCAGTTTACCCAGCAATTCCGTATCATCTGGCGTGTTCAGGTAAGCACGGCGGAATATTTCGACGTCTTTTTCGGGGTCAGGCTGCGTTTCTTCATCACTATTTTCAGGCGCTTCAACAACCGGGCGAGCAAGCAGTTCCGCCTCTTTAGCGGCGATTTTTTCACTAAGTTCGAGAAACTCGCGATCAACCCCCAATAACGCGCGTAATTTCGGTATGTGCCGCTGAGCCAGTTTCATCGCCATTTTGGCAATCCAGACGGATTCACGCTCCAGCGCCAGAGTGATTTGCAGTTTCGCCAGATCAACCACTTTGCGGTGCGCCCCGGCCTGTGAACGGTGCTCCAGCATTTTTTGGATGATTCGCGCCAGTTGCCAGTGGTTTCTCTGTGGATGGCGGGGAAGTAACACGGTGATTATCTTCACCCACATGCCCCACGAATAGGGGGTCAGGTCTGACCAACGAGGCAATTCCTCCCAGACTTCTTCGTCCTGCCCGCATAACGCCATGATGTACAGTTTTTTGAGGTGATAACTGATGCGGTCGCGTCCCCAATAATCATTCTCTTTTGCCAGTTCATCAATCACTTCACGCGCTTCATCGTAACGCTGAAGGGCAACCAAAATATCGGCACGGGTTGCCAGCAGTGCTTCTAAATATTCACTCCCCGATGCTTTTACCGCGTCGATTTGCCTGTCGATATAAACCAACGCCTCTTCTGTTCTGTTGGAATCCATCAGCGCACTGGCATATTCGCAGGATAAACACATAAAGCAGCTCCAGGTCGGATCAATGCGCGCGATGGTTTCTTCACATACCGCCATGCGTTCATTGGCCCAGCCTGGGGCATCTATATTCTCGTAGCAGGCGGATAAATCCTGGGTAACGCAGATAGATTGCGGGCAATCTTTCGCCTCTTCCCGATGCGCTTTTTCAAACAGCGCCACCACGTCAGGCAGCACTTTTTCGCCTTCTTCGTAGTTGGTCAGACGATGGCGCATCTCCCAGTGTCCGATAAATATTTCCAGCCACGGATTTTTTGCCACCTGATTCAGTGCTTTCATTTCCGGTAATAACGAATCGCACTTTTCCATTTGCAGATGTAAAACACCTTCAGAAAAATCATCAATTATCTGCGGAATATACTCCTGCCCGGCATCACGCAACTCCTGGCTATATTTGTTGTACCACTCCCATGTATCCATTTTATTTTCCTTGATTAATTAAGACAGGAATAACCTGAGTAAAATCTTCCAGCGCCTGGTGTAAATCCCATTGTTGTTCTTTATTGCCGCTGGAGCACAAAATCACTTTCAGCGATTTTAATAACCGTAATGCCGCCGCTGGCTGTTGCTGATGTTGTAATGCCGTCACCAGTTGCATAACGCAGGGGTTATTGAGATTAATATACAGACTTGACGTTTTGGTCTTTTGGACTTGCGAGGTGAATTGCCGCGCCAGCATTAACGCTGCGGTGCTAATACGTTTATCTGCGTCATCCTGTTCGAGAATTTGTTTTAATTCTGCTTCGCGGTCTGGCGTGACCACGAGCGGTAAAACGGCGGGTTCGAAGCGAGAAATAATTAATTGCTCGCCGTCACAAAGATGCTCTTCCAGATAAGCGACCTGCTCTTCAGGTAATTCCGCCAGACTGAACAACTGTTCATTGCCCGTTTGTGTACCGACTTCGATAATCCGGCAGTGATATAACAGCGCCCAGCGGCGTAAAAATGGCACCACGGCATAGCGATCGCCACGAGCAACAGGTCGTTGCAGAATGTGGAACAGCATCTCTTCGAAACCGCCGTCGCGGCTTAACAGAATATGAATGCTGTTATTAACGCGTAAATCTTTCGCCGGCAGCGCGCCTTTTGACGTTGGCACCTGTAAACGGTCTTTGAGCAAATCAAACAGACGGTCATCACACAACGCAGCACCAAGCAACGCTTCGTTGTGGCGCATTAATACCCGTCGCCAGATTTCTGGCTGATTTTGTGCGAGATCGGATAAACCAGAAATCAGCGCCTCTTTTAACGCCTCCTGCACCGCGACCCAGGTTTCGTCGCGCTGGAGATCTTCCCGGCTCGCCGTCGGCGTCAGTTTCGAAGACTCAATCACGCCGCCAATAAAACCGGCCCAGGGCGGTAACAGCTCACGCGCTTCATCATCAAGTAACATGCCGCGCAAAAACAGCGACAGGTTGCGGTTATCGCTGGTGCCGTAGGTTGCGCCATCCTGAATCCATAAAATTCCAACTGCATCGCTCATTCCCGCTGGCACCACCGGAATGGTGCAAATAGGTTCAAAAGAAGATTCAAACTGGGCGGCAAAGGCGAGATTTTTACGCTGCACCAGCGCACGGTGCATCGTTACGCCGTCTGGCGTTTCTTCACGCCACGGTGGCTGGAGTTTGTTCACCGGCTCGCTGGCGTCCCCCACATAGACCGGTTCGTGCAGCAATATGCAGTAGCGGGAAAGGACGCGGTTCAGCAAATTGTTACTCGCCAGATGGCTGTACTCTTCTTTGAGCGTCAGAATCACCTGCGTCCCCGGCTCCGAGGACTGATGCGGCGTAACGGTATATTTTTGCCCGTCGGTAGAGTGGTATTTCCAGCTCTGATCTGGCGTTTGCCACGAGGTGGTCAGTACCGTCACTTCTTTTGCCAGCACAAATGCTGACAAAAAACCGAGGCCGAACATACCAATTAAACCGGTGTCGTCATCCTGCTGGCGCAGCATTCGGGTATAACCCACACCCACTGTAGCCAGGAAGCCGTGAATTTCGCTTTCTGTCAGACCTGCGCCGGTATCGCTGATGGTGATGGTAGACTTCGCCACGTCGGCCACCACACGAATAGAGTTATCCTTTGGTGCATTGGGTTGCTCAATCCTGCGGCGCACGATCGCATCGTGTCCGTTTTGCACCAGCTCCCGCACGGCGACCACGGGGGTGGAGTAAAGATGCTTACTGAGCACCTCAATTAAGCCGTTTAAATTAACTTCTGTAGAATATGAACTGCCAGGTAACTGTAATGTACTCATTTTTCAATACTCATAATCCATCACCCACTATTGAAAATACATTGCTGTTTTTTACAACCGGTGCAAGGTTTGTTATTTTCATTCACTCATCGGAAACATTTATTGACGCGATGATTAAAACAAAATGTCTTATATAAATAATGATTAATTCTTAAAGAATTAATGCGACTGGAGTATATCGATATAAACCGGAGTTAACGAGATAATTTCTTGTGGTGAAATTATTATTTAAATGCTGAATAACATATTCAGCATTATTTAATAAAAAAATAAAACCGCAATCCAGAATCAGAATTGCGGTACTTCTTTAATTATTAATCAACCGTTGCGGATGGGTATAAATCGTCGCCCGTCCCGGCTTACAAAAACCTACCAGCGTCAGGTTACATCGCTCGGCGACTTCTACGGCAAGCGTTGTCGCGGCAGACACCGCAAACAGAATTTCTACTCCGCACATCGCTGATTTTTGCACCATTTCATAGCTGGCGCGGCTGGAAACCAGCACCGCCCCCGACTGCCAACGTTCACCTTCTTGCGCCCGCCGACCTAACAGTTTATCCAGCGCCACATGGCGGCCCACATCTTCATGTCCGCCAGCCAGTTCGCCAGACGGCAACATCCAGGCTGCGGCATGGGTACAACCGGTCAGTTGCCCCACGGGCTGGAAGTCATTGAGATGGCGTAATGCATCATCCAGTTTGTTGAGATCAAACGTCTGGGTGAACGGCAGCGGCTGCACTGGTTTACCGATGTCGTTAAGTTGCTCCACGCCACATACGCCACAGCCCGTACGCCCTGCCAGCGCCCGGCGGCGCTCCTTCAGCCCCATAAAGCGACGGCTGGAAAGTTCGATTTGCACTTCCAGACCATTACACGAGGGAACAACATCCATGCCGAAAATATCACGCGGGCTTTCGATTATTCCTTCGGAAAGCGAAAAACCAAGCGCAAAGCGTTCAAGGTCTTTTGGCGAAGCCATCATCACTACGTGCGAAATGCCGTTGTAGACCAACGCAACGGGAACTTCTTCCGCGACTTCATCAAGCCGGGAATGTTGTAAATCGTCACGCTGCCATAACTCAATTTGTCGCATTCCCGTGATATTTGTCACATTTTTGATTTCTTTTTGCTGTGTTTTTTTCACTTTCTCTTAACCAGATAAGAACACACACACCAAGATTATGGTATTCTGTTACAAACCCTTCCTGGATGGAGGGAAATTGAGCCAATTCTGGACCTTTGCGGCCCCTTCCGCAAAGAAAAATAACTCCCACTCCCTGCACACGCAGCAAGCGAATGTAAATGGGACGTGACAATGTCGAAACAAGGAGCAATCCATGCAGGTCAGCAGAAGGCAGTTCTTTAAGATCTGCGCTGGCGGTATGGCAGGCACCACGGCAGCGGCACTGGGTTTTGCACCCAGCGTAGCACTCGCGGAAACCCGGCAGTATAAACTGCTGCGCACCCGCGAAACCCGTAATACCTGCACCTATTGTTCCGTAGGCTGTGGGCTGTTGATGTACAGCCTCGGTGACGGAGCAAAAAACGCCAAAGCATCTATCTTCCATATCGAAGGCGATCCGGATCACCCGGTCAACCGCGGTGCACTTTGTCCGAAAGGCGCTGGCCTGGTGGATTTCATCCACTCCGAAAGCCGTCTGAAGTTTCCGGAATACCGTGCGCCAGGTTCTGATAAATGGCAGCAAATCAGTTGGGAAGAGGCGTTTGATCGCATCGCCAAACTGATGAAAGAAGACCGCGATACTAACTACATTGCGCAAAACGCCGAAGGCGTGACTGTTAACCGCTGGCTCTCCACCGGGATGCTGTGTGCTTCCGCGTCGAGTAACGAAACCGGCTATTTAACGCAAAAATTCTCCCGCGCGCTGGGGATGCTCGCGGTCGACAACCAGGCGCGTGTCTGACACGGACCAACGGTAGCAAGTCTTGCTCCAACATTTGGTCGCGGTGCGATGACCAACCACTGGGTCGACATCAAGAACGCCAACCTCGTCGTGGTGATGGGCGGTAACGCCGCTGAAGCTCACCCGGTCGGGTTCCGCTGGGCGATGGAAGCCAAAATTCACAACGGCGCGAAGCTGATTGTGATCGATCCTCGCTTTACGCGTACGGCGGCGGTGGCTGACTACTATGCCCCTATTCGTTCCGGTACTGACATTGCTTTCCTGTCAGGCGTATTGCTGTACCTGCTGAACAATGAAAAATTCAACCGCGAATATACCGAAGCCTATACTAACGCCAGCCTGATCGTGCGTGAGGATTACGGCTTTGAAGATGGCCTGTTCACCGGCTATGACGCGGAAAAACGCAAGTACGATAAATCCTCCTGGACTTACGAACTGGACGAAAACGGCTTCGCCAAACGCGACACCACACTGCAACATCCGCGCTGCGTGTGGAACTTGCTGAAACAGCACGTTTCCCGCTACACGCCAGATGTGGTTGAAAACATCTGTGGTACGCCAAAAGACGCGTTCCTGAAAGTCTGCGAATACATCGCTGAGACCAGTGCTCACGATAAAACTGCCTCGTTCCTTTACGCGCTCGGCTGGACGCAACACTCCGTTGGTGCGCAAAACATTCGTACGATGGCGATGATCCAGCTGCTGCTCGGCAACATGGGGATGGCAGGCGGCGGCGTTAACGCCCTGCGCGGTCACTCCAATATTCAGGGGCTGACGGACCTGGGGCTGCTGTCGCAGAGCCTGCCGGGTTACATGACGCTGCCAAGCGAGAAGCAAACCGATCTGCAAACCTATCTTACCGCCAACACGCCAAAACCGCTGCTGGAAGGCCAGGTTAACTACTGGGGCAACTACCCGAAATTCTTCGTCTCCATGATGAAGGCCTTCTTTGGTGATAAAGCGACGGCGGAAAATAGCTGGGGCTTTGACTGGTTGCCGAAGTGGGATAAAGGCTACGACGTCCTGCAATACTTCGAGATGATGAAAGAGGGCAAGGTCAATGGCTATATCTGCCAGGGCTTTAACCCTGTTGCCTCATTCCCGAACAAAAACAAAGTGATCGGTTGTCTGTCGAAACTGAAGTTCCTCGTCACCATCGACCCGCTGAACACTGAAACCTCTAACTTCTGGCAGAACCACGGTGAGCTGAACGAAGTTGACTCGTCGAAGATCCAGACCGAAGTGTTCCGTCTGCCATCGACCTGCTTCGCGGAAGAGAACGGTTCTATCGTTAACTCCGGTCGCTGGTTGCAGTGGCACTGGAAAGGTGCGGACGCCCCGGGGATTGCGCTGACTGACGGCGAGATCCTCTCCGGTATCTTCCTGCGCTTGCGCAAGATGTATGCCGAACAGGGCGGCGCGAATCCGGACCAGGTGCTGAATATGACCTGGAACTACGCCATTCCGCATGAGCCATCTTCAGAAGAAGTGGCGATGGAGAGCAACGGTAAGGCGCTGGCCGATATTACCGATCCGGCAACCGGTGCGGTTATCGTCAAGAAAGGCCAACAACTTAGCTCGTTCGCCCAACTGCGCGATGACGGTACAACCTCCTGTGGCTGTTGGATTTTCGCCGGTAGCTGGACGCCGGAAGGCAACCAGATGGCGCGTCGTGATAACGCCGATCCGTCTGGCCTCGGTAACACGCTGGGCTGGGCATGGGCATGGCCGCTTAACCGCCGCATCCTGTATAACCGCGCCTCCGCAGACCCGCAGGGTAACCCGTGGGATCCGAAACGTCAGTTGCTGAAATGGGACGGTACTAAGTGGACCGGCTGGGATATTCCGGACTACAGCGCAGCGCCTCCGGGCAGTGGCGTTGGGCCGTTTATCATGCAGCAGGAAGGCATGGGGCGTCTGTTTGCTCTCGATAAGATGGCGGAAGGTCCGTTCCCGGAACACTACGAGCCGTTTGAAACGCCGCTGGGGACTAACCCGCTGCATCCAAACGTTATCTCGAATCCGGCTGCGCGTATCTTTAAAGATGACGCTGAAGCATTGGGTAAAGCCGATAAGTTCCCGTATGTCGGAACCACCTATCGTCTGACCGAGCACTTCCACTACTGGACCAAACACGCGCTGTTGAACGCGATTTTGCAGCCAGAGCAGTTTGTGGAAATCGGTGAGTCGCTGGCGAATAAACTTGGCATTGCCCAGGGCGATACCGTGAAAGTCTCCTCCAACCGTGGCTATATCAAAGCCAAAGCGGTGGTGACCAAACGTATTCGCACGCTGAAAGCGAACGGCAAAGATATCGATACCATCGGTATTCCGATTCACTGGGGCTATGAAGGCGTAGCTAAAAAAGGCTTTATTGCCAATACGTTAACGCCATTCGTTGGTGATGCGAACACGCAGACGCCGGAGTTTAAGTCCTTCCTTGTGAATGTGGAAAAGGTGTAACGGAGACGACATATGGCTTATCAATCTCAAGATATCATTCGTCGTTCCGCGACTAACGGTCTGACCCCCGCGCCTCAGGCGCGGGACTTCCAGGAAGAAGTGGCGAAACTCATCGACGTCACCACCTGTATCGGCTGTAAAGCCTGTCAGGTGGCGTGTTCAGAGTGGAACGACATTCGCGATACCGTCGGCAATAACATTGGGGTGTACGACAATCCCAATGATTTAAGCGCCAAATCGTGGACGGTAATGCGCTTCTCGGAAGTGGAGCAGAATGACAAACTGGAATGGCTGATCCGCAAAGACGGCTGTATGCACTGTTCCGATCCAGGCTGCCTGAAAGCGTGTCCGGCGGAAGGGGCAATCATTCAGTATGCCAACGGCATCGTCGACTTCCAGTCCGAGCAGTGCATTGGCTGCGGTTATTGCATTGCGGGCTGTCCGTTCGACATTCCGCGCCTCAACCCGGAAGACAACCGCGTCTACAAATGTACGCTATGCGTTGACCGCGTGGTGGTTGGGCAAGAACCGGCCTGTGTGAAGACCTGCCCGACGGGCGCGATTCATTTCGGTACGAAAGAGTCGATGAAAACGCTGGCGAGCGAGCGTGTGGCTGAGCTGAAAACCCGTGGTTACGACAATGCGGGTCTGTACGATCCGGCTGGCGTCGGTGGTACACACGTGATGTACGTGCTGCACCATGCTGACAAGCCGAACCTGTATCATGGCTTGCCGGAGAACCCGGAAATCAGCGAAACCGTGAAATTCTGGAAAGGCATCTGGAAACCGCTCGCGGCTGTTGGCTTTGCGGCTACCTTCGCGGCCAGTATCTTCCACTACGTGGGTGTCGGTCCGAACCGTGCGGATGAGGAAGAGAACAATCTGCACGAAGAGAAAGACGAGGAGCGCAAATGAAACGACGTGACACCATCGTGCGCTACACCGCGCCGGAACGTATCAACCACTGGGTAACCGCCTTCTGCTTCATCCTGGCGGCGGTGAGCGGGCTGGGCTTTTTGTTCCCATCCTTCAACTGGTTGATGCAAATCATGGGCACTCCGCAGCTGGCGCGTATTCTGCACCCGTTTGTCGGCGTGGTTATGTTTGCCTCGTTCATCATCATGTTTTTCCGTTACTGGCATCACAACCTAATCAATCGGGATGATATCTTTTGGGCGAAGAATATTCGTAAGATCGTCGTCAACGAGGAAGTAGGTGACACCGGGCGTTATAACTTCGGTCAGAAATGCGTTTTCTGGGCAGCGATTATTTTCCTGGTTCTGCTGCTGGTGAGCGGTGTGATTATCTGGCGTCCTTATTTTGCGCCTGCTTTCTCAATCCCGGTGATCCGATTCGCGTTAATGCTGCATTCATTTGCCGCAGTAGCGTTAATTGTGGTTATCATGGTGCATATCTACGCCGCCCTTTGGGTGAAAGGCACGATTACCGCCATGGTGGAAGGATGGGTTACCAGCGCATGGGCGAAGAAACACCATCCACGCTGGTATCGTGAAGTCCGCAAGACAACGGAAAAGAAAGCTGAATGAGTATTCGCATAATCCCGCAAGATGAGCTGGGTTCGAGCGAGAAACGTACGGCGGATATGATTCCGCCGTTATTGTTCCCTCGGCTCAAGAATTTATACAACCGCCGCGCCGAGCGTCTGCGCGAGCTGGCAGAAAATAATCCGCTGGGTGATTACCTGCGCTTTGCTGCGCTTATCGCCCACGCCCAGGAAGTGGTGCTGTACGACCATCCGCTGGAGATGGATCTGACTGCACGCATTAAAGAAGCCAGCGCACAAGGCAAGCCACCGCTGGATATTCACGTTCTGCCGCGCGATAAGCACTGGCAAAAACTGCTGATGGCGCTGATTGCTGAGCTGAAACCTGAAATGAGCGGTCCGGCGCTGGCCGTGATTGAGAATCTGGAGAAGGCATCAACCCAGGAGCTGGAAGATATGGCCAGCGCGCTGTTTGCCTCTGATTTCTCCTCCGTCAGCAGCGATAAAGCACCGTTTATCTGGGCCGCGCTGTCGCTCTACTGGGCGCAAATGGCTAACCTGATCCCCGGCAAAGCCCGCGCAGAATACGGCGAACAACGTCAATATTGCCCGGTTTGTGGTTCTATGCCGGTGTCCAGCATGGTGCAAATTGGCACCACTCAGGGTCTGCGTTATCTGCACTGCAACCTGTGCGAAACCGAATGGCACGTGGTGCGCGTAAAATGCAGCAACTGCGAGCAGAGCGGCAAACTGCATTACTGGTCGCTGGATGACGAACAGGCCGCGATTAAAGCCGAAAGCTGCGATGACTGTGGCACTTACCTGAAGATTCTTTATCAGGAAAAAGAGCCGAAAGTTGAAGCCGTGGCAGATGACCTCGCCTCTCTGGTACTGGACGCGCGAATGGAGCAAGAAGGCTATGCCCGTAGTTCCATCAACCCGTTCCTGTTTCCAGGTGAAGGGGAGTAATCTCTGACGTTTTCCGGGTGGCGCAGGTCGCCCGGATTACAGCTCATAGGGTGTGATACACCATCTCTCGTATTCCGCGTTACCAATTCAAGTCCATGCTGTCAGTGCCTGTTTGGTCTCAATTTTCCCAGCAACACATCGATAAGGTTATTGGTATGTCACTGATGACAAACGTAAGATTGCCTGATGCGCTACGCTTATCAGGCCTACCCAAAAACTGCAATATATTGAATTGGCATGATTTTGTAGGCTGAATAAGGTGTGCAAGCCGCATCCGGTATGAACAACGCGCACTTTTCAGTATTCTGATTGGTATCATTTTTGCCATTACCATTCCTCGCGCAGATTACACTATTCTTCAACACCTACTGCCTCACTCCTTTGCTTGCCGCCTTTTACCCTACGCACCGGAAATTGCTGACGCTCCAGATATTGCTCTACCGCTTCGCGTAAAATTGCAGATCGCGAAACCTTACGCCAGCCCCTGAGCTTATTCAGCCGTTTAATTGCCTCTTCTGATAAATGAAGAAAAACCGTATTCATCGCCATTTTCACCACCTTACATAAATTACTCATTAATGTATGTGCGAAAATTACGCCGAAAAATTAACTGACGAAAGCTTATTTTTTCATACGGTTTTGTTTTTGCGAGACGTTTTCCAGAAATAATACAACAGTTGCAATTATTTTAATTGTTACTCAAAAGTGGCTTAGTTATCGCCCAGAATAATTTATTACTCTTAATTAGGCGGGGACACTCCCACAGAAAAGCGACAATAAATAATAACGATGAGTTATGGGTGTTATGAATATATTATATTCAAGAATATTTTTTTGATTGGGTCTTCATTTGCATCATCCAGGTGGTCTACCCGAAAAAAGTCAGCTTCTTTACAGCACCGGAGATTAAGGTGAAATTAATCATCCGTAACTGACCGGTCAGTGCCGCCACCAACCGATCTTTAATTAAAACGTCCACCCTACTCTTCTTCGTTCCCGCCCTCTTCATAAGGGCCAAATGGCTTAGCGGGAAGAACGATATATGTCCCTTCAAACACCGCACCAGGCGTCTCGTCGCCAAAGATTTCAACCTGCATTTGCACCCGCGCTTTACGCCCGCGCGCCAGACGGTCGAGATCGCCACTTAACGCACCGAGGTCGGCTACCGCATGAGGTTTACCGCTAATCGGTTTGCTGTAGCGGATATGCGCATCGGCCAGAATAATCGTTCCGCCGAGATGGCGTTCACGCAGCATCAGCCAGATAAGCCCCCAACCGGTGAGTGTTGCCAGCGAGAATAAACTCCCGGCAAATAACGTATGATGCGGATTCTGATTGCCGGTTTCCGGCATGGTGGTGATAAATTTTTGCCCGGTATATTGCTGAATACGCACGCCCATTTTTTCACTTAATGGGATGTGTTCATACCACGCCTGTTGCAACTGTGCGCACCAGTCACCGCGATGCAAAATATCATCCAGAGTAGCGACAGGTTTAATCATCAAAAAATGGCGAATCGGCGTGGTAGTTGGTGTGGTGATTTCTCCCTGATTCACAAACCCCAGCTTGGCGAAAAACTCCACCGCATCTTCGCGGGCGCTACAGGTCACGCGTTTAACACCTTCCTGACGCGCCACCGACTCAAGCGTCATCGCCATCAGCGTCCCCAACCCTTTGTCCTGCACGTCCGGGTGTACCGCCATAAAACGGATGGAGGCTTCGTTATCGGCATTGATATACAGCCTTCCTACCGCCACCAGATTCCCCTGCTCATCGACGACCATCTGGTGATGCGCCATCGCGTCCCATGCGTCGCGTTCAGAACCTTTCGGTTGATGCAGGGGTTTACGCAACATCTCCCAGCGAAACTGATAGTAACGCTCTAATTCTTCTTCTGTTTGTGGAACCCGAAGGTGATACATAGCGATACTCTCTCTTGTTTCCCGTGACACCCCTGGAAGCTGGCTCATACCTGCAACCAGAACGTCACGGGGCCATCATTGACCAGCGATACCTGCATATCCGCAGCGAAGCGTCCTGTTTGCGTGTTCATCTCCTGCTGACGGCAGCGTTCGACGAAATAGTCATATAACGCCTCTGCGCGATCCGGTGATGCGCCTTTGGAGAAACTTGGACGCATCCCCCGTTCGGTATCTGCGGCAAGGGTAAACTGGGAAACCACCAGCACACTGCCGCCAGCCTGTTGCACGTTGAGATTCATCTTGCCTTCGGCATCGCTGAAGATGCGATAGCCGAGCACACGCTCGCACAGACGGTTTGCTTTCTGTTCGTCGTCATCCTTTTCGACACCCAATAACACCAAAAGTCCTGCGCCAATTTCGCCCGTCACTTCTCCCTCCACGGTGACGCTGGCACGGGTTACGCGTTGAATTAATGCAATCATGGTTCGTCGTCTTCTTCTTGTTCAGCAGCTTGTTTTAGTTTGCGGTATTCCCCGAGAGTGACAGTAATTTCCGCGCCAAGCAAGACGATACACCATGTCCAGTAGACCCAGACAAAGAGAATGGGGATCACCGCCAGCACACCGTAAATGAGCTGATACGACGGGAACATGGTGATATAAAGCGCGAAACCTTTCTTTCCTGCTTCGAACAGGAGCGCGGCAACAAACGCGCCGACAATAGCGTCGCGGTTAGGTACGCGGATGGTAGGAACAATGCTGTACAGCAGCCAGAAGGAGATCCACGACAACAGCAACGGAAAAATACGCAGCACATTGTCGATGACGGTATTGAGATCGCTCGCCCAGCGCAGGGAGAGCAGATAGGAACTGATCGCCAGACTGGCACCTGCCAACAGCGGCCCTAACGTCAAAATCATCCAGTACACGGCAAACGAGTAAATTTTGGGACGCACCCGTTTACTGCGCCAGATGGCGTTAAGTGCGCTATCGATGGAGTACATCAGCAATAACGCCGTGACGATCAGGCCACATGCCCCGACGGCGGTCATCTTGTTGGAATTGGCAACAAACTGTTCGATATATTGCTGGATAACATCGCCGGTGGCAGGCAGAAAGTTGGCGAAAATAAAGTGACGCAACTGAATGCTGACGTCGGAAAACATGGGAAAAGCGGCGAAAAGCGCAAAAACAACGGCAACCAGCGGCACTAATGAGAGCAACGACACATAGGCAAGGTTACCTGCCAGGGTTGTCATGTTGTCCTCATTAATGCGTTGCCAGAGTAGTTTCAGCCAGGCCCATAGCGGACGAGTACGATGCCTGGCTTTTTCATGGATGGTTTTTAGCATAACACCTTCGCGAAATAGTCCGGGATGGTGGTTTTATCTTTCACCAGAATGCTGGTAATGCCTAGCTGATTAGCCCCTTCTATATTATCGGCGTTGTCATCGAAAAAGACGGTATCGCTGGGTGAAAAACCTTCTGCCTGTAAAACATGCTGGTAGATCCGCGCTTCCGGTTTGCGCATACCTAAATCTTGCGACAGATAGATATGGTCGGCAGCGTTGCGGATTTCCGGGTATTCCTCCGGCCAGAAAGTGGTATGCAGGCGGTTAGTATTGGAAAGCACCACCACGCGATGCCCCTGTTCACGCAGTTTATGCATGATATCGATCACTTCCGGGCGCAGCGCGACAAACACCGCCTGCCAGCCGTGGGAGAACTGCTCATAGCTTAGCGGTAAGGCCATCTCATGACACAGCGCCTCTGCGAACGCTTCATCGCTAATTTCCCCACGCTCATGCTGATGAAACGCCTCCCCCATATGAAAACTCTTCTTCAACGATGCCAGCGGAATGCGCGTTAAATCGCTCCAGGTTCCCAGCACACGGTTAAAGTCGATATCGACAATCACATTACCTAAATCAAAGATATAGAGCATTTTTGCCTCCTTTCTCGCCACAGGAAATTAACTGTAGCGGGAAAGGAGGGGTTTGGCTATGTGGCAATAAGGGTAATCTTGTGACGCTGATTGCGAAAAAGCAGAGTAATTTCACTGGCTTTTTCGCAATAGATGAATGGTTAAGATTCAGGCGTTAGATACCAGGGTAAGCGGGTTAACCCAGGTGGCATCGCGCTGGATGAAATCATAGCCTTTATTTTGAGGATGGCTGGGAAAGGTATTGCGATGGGTAATGGCGAGTGCCTGTGCTGAAAGTGTTATTGGTCACAACAACACTGACGCGATTGCGGATTTTCTCCGTGTGCAGGGCTTTCGATAATGCCTGATGCGATGCTGACGCCTCTTATCAGACCTGCACAGGCAAAAAAAACCTGCCATCGCTGGCAGGTTTTTCACGACTAAAAAGAAAAATTAATCTTCTTTCGGACCACGGTTAGCGCGGCGACGATCGTTTTCCGTCAGGTGACGTTTACGAATACGGATAGAGGTCGGAGTCACTTCTACCAGTTCGTCATCATCGATGAACTCCAGAGCTTGTTCCAGAGTCATGCGGATTGGTGGAACCAGAACAACGGCTTCGTCAGTACCGGAAGCACGCATGTTGGTCAGTTTCTTACCGGTCAGGCAGTTTACAGTCAGGTCGTTAGAGCGGCTGTGAATACCGATGATCTGACCTTCGTAAACTTCTGCACCGTGACCGAGGAACAGCTTACCGCGATCCTGCAGACCAAACAGCGCGAACGCTACCGCTTTACCCTGACCGTTAGAGATCAGTACGCCGTTCTGACGCTGACCCACTTCGCCCGGACGCACGTCGTCGTAGTGGCTGAAGGTGGAGTACAGCAGACCCGTACCGGAAGTCATGGTCATGAACTCAGAACGGAAACCAATCAGACCACGGCTTGGGATCACGTAGTCGAGACGTACGCGGCCTTTACCGTCTGGATTCATGTTTTTCAGCTCGCCTTTACGCTCGCCCAGCGCCTGCATTACAGAACCCTGATGCTGTTCTTCAACGTCCAGAGTCACGTTTTCGAACGGCTCTTGTTTACGACCGTCGATTTCACGGAAGATAACTTTCGGACGGGATACCGCCAGTTCGAAACCTTCACGACGCATGTTCTCAATAAGAACAGACAGGTGCAGTTCGCCACGACCAGAAACGCGGAACGCATCGGCGTCTTCGGTTTCTTCTACGCGCAGCGCAACGTTGTGTACCAGTTCTTTGTTCAGACGATCCAGAATCTGACGAGACGTTACGAACTTACCTTCTTTACCGCAGAACGGAGAGGTGTTAACGCAGAAGAACATGGAAACGGTCGGCTCATCAACGGAGAGTGCCGGCAATGCTTCAACGTTTTGCGTGTCGCAAACGGTGTCAGAAATGTTCAGTTCGCCAAGGCCCGTGATCGCAACGATATCGCCAGCTTCCGCCAGATCGGTTTCGATACGTTCCAGACCGAGGTGGCCCAGCACTTTACCGACTTTCGCGTTGCGGGTTTTGCCTTCGCTATCGATGATAGTAACCTGCTGGTTCGGCTTCACTTTACCGCGCTTGATGCGGCCAATGCCGATAACGCCAACATAGCTGTTGTAATCGAGCTGAGAAATCTGCATCTGGAACGGACCGTCAAGGTCAACGTCCGGTGCAGGAACGTGGTCAACAATCGCCTGGTACAGCGGGGTCATGTCTTCCGCCATATCTTCGTGATCCAGACCCGCGATGCCGTTCAGCGCAGAAGCGTAAACGATCGGGAAGTCCAGCTGCTCGTCGGTCGCGTCGAGGTTAACGAACAGGTCAAATACCTGATCCACAACCCAGTCAGGACGCGCGCCAGGGCGGTCAACTTTGTTGATAACAACAATCGGCTTCAGGCCGTAAGCAAACGCTTTTTTGGTTACGAAACGCGTTTGCGGCATCGGGCCGTCAAATGCGTCAACCACCAGCAGCACTGAGTCTACCATGGACATTACACGTTCAACTTCACCACCGAAGTCGGCGTGCCCCGGGGTATCAACGATGTTGATACGGTAATCATTCCATTTGATAGCGGTGTTTTTCGCGAGGATGGTAATCCCACGCTCTTTCTCCAAATCGTTGGAGTCCATCACGCGCTCTTGGGTTTCGGCACGAGAGTCG
Source organism: Escherichia sp. 93.0816 (assembly GCF_013368855.2). NCBI lineage: Bacteria > Pseudomonadati > Pseudomonadota > Gammaproteobacteria > Enterobacterales > Enterobacteriaceae > Escherichia > Escherichia sp. 93.0816. The sequence continues at coordinate 17,212 of NZ_JABWNC020000030.1, forward strand.
AACGTACCGGATTGTTGGAGCAGCTTGTCTACCAGGGTGGTTTTACCATGGTCGACGTGCGCGATGATGGCGATATTACGCAATTTTTCGATCACAACTTTGCCTCAGGCATTAGAAATAGCGCGTTATTGTACACGGATTAATCGCACTACAAAACAGGATCACAAACATCCTCCGCAAACAAGTATTGCAGAGTCCCTTTGTGATCGCTTTCACGGAGCATAAAAAGGGTTATCCAAAGGTCATTGCACCAACATGGTGCTTAATGTTTCCATTGAAGCACTATATTGGTGCAACATTCACATCACGGTGCAGCCCTTTTGCACGATGTTAAGCATGATAACGCCTTTTAGGGGCAATTTAAAAGTTGGCACAGATTTCGCTTTATCTTTTTTACGGCGACACGGCCAAAATAATTGCAGATTTCGTTACCACGACGACCATGACCAATCCAGGAGAGTTAAAGTATGTCCGCTGAACACGTACTGACGATGCTGAACGAGCACGAAGTGAAGTTTGTTGATTTGCGCTTCACCGATACCAAAGGTAAAGAACAGCACGTCACTATCCCTGCTCATCAGGTGAATGCTGAATTCTTCGAAGAAGGCAAAATGTTTGACGGCTCCTCGATTGGCGGCTGGAAAGGCATTAACGAATCCGACATGGTACTGATGCCAGACGCATCCACCGCAGTGATTGACCCGTTCTTCGCCGACTCTACCCTGATTATCCGTTGCGACATCCTTGAACCTGGCACCCTGCAAGGCTATGACCGTGACCCGCGCTCCATCGCGAAACGCGCCGAAGATTACCTGCGCTCTACTGGCATTGCCGACACCGTACTGTTCGGGCCAGAACCAGAATTTTTCTTGTTCGATGACATCCGTTTCGGATCTTCTATCTCCGGTTCTCACGTTGCTATCGACGATATCGAAGGCGCATGGAACTCCTCCACCAAATACGAAGGTGGTAACAAAGGTCACCGTCCGGCAGTGAAAGGCGGTTACTTCCCGGTTCCGCCGGTAGACTCAGCTCAGGATATCCGTTCTGAAATGTGCCTGGTAATGGAACAGATGGGTCTGGTGGTTGAAGCACATCACCACGAAGTAGCGACCGCAGGTCAGAACGAAGTGGCAACCCGCTTCAATACCATGACCAAAAAAGCTGACGAAATTCAGATCTACAAATATGTCGTTCACAACGTGGCGCACCGCTTCGGTAAAACTGCGACCTTTATGCCAAAACCGATGTTCGGTGATAACGGCTCCGGTATGCACTGCCACATGTCGCTGTCTAAAAACGGCGTTAACCTGTTCGCGGGCGATAAATACGCAGGTCTGTCTGAGCAGGCGCTGTACTACATTGGCGGCGTAATCAAACACGCTAAAGCGATTAACGCCCTGGCAAACCCGACCACCAACTCTTATAAGCGTCTGGTCCCGGGCTACGAAGCACCGGTAATGCTGGCTTACTCTGCACGTAACCGTTCTGCGTCTATCCGTATTCCGGTGGTTTCTTCTCCGAAAGCACGTCGTATCGAAGTACGTTTCCCGGACCCGGCGGCTAACCCGTACCTGTGCTTTGCTGCCCTGCTGATGGCCGGTCTTGATGGTATCAAGAACAAGATCCATCCGGGCGAAGCGATGGACAAAAACCTGTATGACCTGCCGCCGGAAGAAGCGAAAGAGATCCCACAGGTTGCAGGCTCTCTGGAAGAAGCACTGAACGAACTGGATCTGGACCGCGAGTTCCTGAAAGCCGGTGGCGTGTTCACTGATGAAGCAATCGATGCGTACATCGCCCTGCGTCGCGAAGAAGATGACCGCGTGCGTATGACTCCGCATCCGGTAGAGTTTGAGCTGTACTACAGCGTCTAATAGTTGAAGTTGTACTACCCGGCGCGAACAACGCCGGGATTTAGTTGCCGTGGAAACTTTCAGCCCATCTCTGCATGGGCTTTTTTCTCCGTCATTTCTCTGATGCTTCGCGCTTTTTATCCGTAAAAAGCTATAATGCACTAAAATGGTGCAACCTGTTCAGGAGACTGCTTTATGGCAACAGGCACGCAGCCCGATGCTGGGCAGATCCTCAACTCGCTGATTAACAGTATTTTGTTAATTGATGACAATCTGGCGATACATTACGCCAACCCCGCCGCGCAACAACTGCTCGCCCAAAGCTCCCGCAAATTGTTCGGTACTCCGTTACCGGAACTGTTGAGCTACTTCTCATTAAATATCGAGTTGATGCAAGAAAGTCTGGAGGCGGGGCAAGGGTTTACCGATAACGAAGTGACGCTGGTGATTGACGGGCGCTCACATATCCTTTCTGTGACGGCTCAGCGTATGCCAGATGGCATGATCCTGCTGGAGATGGCACCAATGGATAATCAGCGCCGCTTAAGTCAGGAACAGCTACAGCACGCCCAGCAGGTAGCTGCCCGCGATTTGGTACGCGGCCTGGCGCATGAGATTAAAAATCCGCTTGGCGGTTTACGTGGCGCGGCGCAGCTGCTCAGCAAAGCGTTGCCCGATCCATCGCTGCTGGAATATACCAAAGTGATTATCGAGCAGGCGGACAGATTACGTAATCTGGTCGACCGTCTGTTGGGGCCGCAACTGCCTGGCACACGTGTTACCGAAAGTATTCACAAGGTGGCAGAGCGCGTAGTGGCGCTGGTATCGATGGAACTGCCGGGTAACGTGCGGTTGATTCGTGATTACGACCCCAGCCTGCCGGAACTGGCGCACGATCCGGATCAAATTGAACAGGTATTGCTGAATATTGTGCGTAATGCGCTACAGGCACTGGGACCGGAAGGCGGCGAAATTATTCTGCGTACCCGCACCGCGTTTCAACTGACCTTACACGGCGAGCGTTATCGGCTGGCGGCGCGAATTGATGTAGAAGACAACGGGCCAGGTATCCCACCTCACTTACAGGATACGCTGTTTTACCCGATGGTCAGCGGTCGCGAAGGCGGCACCGGGCTTGGCTTATCCATCGCCCGTAATTTGATTGATCAGCATTCAGGCAAAATTGAATTTACCAGTTGGCCAGGTCATACCGAGTTCTCGGTTTACCTGCCTATCAGGAAATAAAGGTGACGTTTATGCAACGAGGGATAGTCTGGGTAGTCGATGACGATAGTTCCATCCGTTGGGTGCTTGAACGTGCGCTCGCTGGGGCGGGTTTAACCTGTACGGCGTTTGAGAACGGCGCAGAAGTGCTGGAGGCGCTGGCGAGTAAAACGCCGGATGTATTGCTTTCAGATATCCGTATGCCCGGAATGGACGGGCTGGCGCTGCTCAAACAGATTAAACAGCGCCATCCGATGCTTCCGGTCATCATTATGACCGCGCACTCGGATCTGGATGCCGCTGTCAGCGCCTATCAACAAGGGGCGTTTGATTATCTGCCCAAACCGTTTGATATCGACGAAGCCGTCGCGCTGGTTGAGCGCGCCATCAGCCATTACCAGGAACAGCAGCAGCCGCGCAATATTCAGCTTAACGGCCCGACGACCGATATCATCGGCGAAGCGCCAGCCATGCAGGACGTGTTCCGAATTATTGGTCGGCTTTCGCGTTCTTCGATTAGCGTGTTGATCAATGGCGAGTCCGGCACCGGTAAAGAGCTGGTCGCTCATGCCCTGCATCGCCACAGCCCGCGAGCCAAAGCGCCGTTTATCGCGCTGAATATGGCGGCTATCCCAAAAGATTTGATCGAATCAGAACTGTTTGGTCACGAAAAAGGCGCGTTTACTGGTGCCAATACCGTTCGCCAGGGGCGTTTTGAACAGGCCGATGGCGGTACGTTATTTCTCGACGAAATTGGCGATATGCCGCTGGATGTGCAGACGCGTTTGCTGCGCGTGCTGGCAGACGGTCAGTTTTACCGCGTTGGCGGCTATGCGCCGGTGAAAGTGGATGTGCGTATTATTGCCGCGACTCACCAGAATCTCGAACAGCGGGTGCAGGAAGGCAAGTTCCGTGAGGATCTTTTCCACCGCCTGAACGTTATCCGTGTTCATCTGCCACCACTGCGCGAGCGTCGGGAAGATATTCCCCGCCTGGCGCGCCATTTTTTGCAGGTTGCCGCGCGCGAATTGGGCGTAGAAGCGAAGTTGCTGCATCCGGAAACCGAAGCCGCGCTGACGCGTCTGGCATGGCCGGGGAACGTGCGCCAACTGGAAAACACCTGTCGCTGGCTAACGGTGATGGCCGCCGGACAGGAAGTGTTGATTCAGGATTTGCCCGGCGAACTGTTTGAATCTACTGTTCCGGAAAGTCCTTCCACTATGCAGCCGGACAGTTGGGCAACGTTGTTAGCGCAATGGGCAGATCGGGCGCTGCGTTCCGGTCATCAAAACCTGCTTTCTGAAGCGCAGCCAGAGCTGGAGCGGACGTTACTAACTACTGCTTTGCGACATACGCAGGGGCATAAACAGGAAGCAGCGCGACTGCTTGGTTGGGGACGTAACACCCTGACACGTAAGTTAAAAGAGTTGGGGATGGAGTGATTCACGGCTGGTGTGTAAAGATTGATTATTGAGCGCAAATTGCTGTTATTTTGCGCTTTACTGTTCTGATAAGTTCAGTATGATCTTGCCCGGAAAACGGGGGAAGTCATTATGCTGGAATCAATAATTAATCTGGTATCGAGTGGCGCAGTTGATAGCCACACACCGCAAACTGCCGTTGCGGCCATCCTGTGTGTCGCGATGATTGGGCTGTTTAGCTGAAGCTCGTTATAGACTGCTGAGTAGCCAATGCGAGCCTGATTGTCTCCCTGAAAGGCAAGAGAGCCAGAGTGAGGGTCATTGTTCGCATCGATGCCGACATGTTCCCCTCACCCTAACCCTCTCCCCAATGGGGCGAGGGGACAGTTCGCATTCTTTTGTGAGGTTTGTCATCAATCTCATGGCGCTTCGTTTATCATCCTTATAAACGAAGCGCCATTCACTATTTAAATCACCCGTGAGAACTGCTGCATCCGCGCTTTCTGGCGCAGATAAGTATCGAAGCACATGCAAATGTTGCGGATCAGCAAGCGGCCTTTCGCCGTCACCTGAATCCCCTTCTCATTGACATCCACCAGCCCATCTTTTGCTAACGGGGCGAGCAGCTTGAGATCTTCCGCAAAGTAATCAGCGAAGTGCAAATCCCACTGTTGCTCAATGGGGGCGTAATCCAGACGGAAATTGCAGATCAGAGACTTAATCACATCGCGGCGAATACAGTCATCGCGCGTTAATGCAATACCGCGCCACAGCGCATTGCCTTGTTCATCCACCTGCTGATAGTACTGCTTCAACTCTTTCTGGTTTTGCGCGTAGCAGTCGCCAATCATGCTGATGGCTGAAACGCCCATCCCCAGCAGGTCGGTATCCCCCTGAGTGGTGTAGCCCTGGAAATTACGATGCAGCACGCCTTCACGCTGAGCCACAGCCAGCTCGTCATCCGGGCGGGCAAAGTGATCCATACCAATAAACTGATAGCCCGATTGCGTCAGGAAGGCGATGGTTTCTTGCAGAATATCGAGTTTCTGTTGCGGGCTCGGCAGGTCAGCATCTTTGATTTTACGCTGAGCAGCAAAAATGGTCGGCAGATGCGCGTAGTTAAAGACACTCAGACGATCGGGGTTAAGTTCCGCTACGCGTTTCAGGGTAAAAGCGAAACTCTCCGGCGTCTGTTTCGGCAGGCCGTAAATCAGGTCAATGTTGGTGGAGGTAAAGCCAATCTCACGCGCATGGTTAAGCAGCGCAAAGATGAACTCTTCATCCTGCTCGCGATTGACCAGACGCTGTACTTCTTTGTTGAAGTCCTGCACGCCCATGCTCAGACGGTTAAAACCTTCGGCGCGTAAATGATCGAGTACATCCAGTTCGATTTCACGCGGATCGACTTCGATCGAGATTTCCGCGTCGGCATTGAACTGGAAGTTTTCCCGCAGCAGCTTCATCAGGCGGCTGATTTGCGTTTTATTCAGATACGTCGGCGTACCGCCGCCCCAGTGCAACTGACTAACGTGACGCCCGGCAAACAGCGGTGCACGATGAACGATTTCTTGCTCCAGCGCGTCCAGGTATTGGTCAGCCTTGTGCTGCTGGCGTGTGACAATCTTATTGCAACCGCAGAAGTAGCAAAGCTTGTGGCAGAACGGGATATGTACGTAGAGAGATAATGGACGCTCAGGATAGCGCGCCACGGCTTGTAAAAACGCCTGTTCGCCGAAGTCTTCTGAAAACTCCAGCGCGGTCGGGTACGAGGTGTATCGTGGCCCGGAATAGTTATATTTCTGGATCAGGGCCAGATCCCAGTCGATTTGCTGTACAGACATGCTCACTCCTTCCGATGGCGTCTCTGGCGGCTACGGCGTACCGACGGATGCCCGGTTCGGGTCATCAGCCGGTTGCGCAGCCACTTTTGTCGCCGCGACAACCGTTGTAGTTTAACGAATAACCACACCAGATAACATATAACCGGAAGGGTTATCAGCAGAACGGGAAGGCCCACGGTGGCAATCCGTTAGTTGCCCCGCAGCAGACGCATCATGTCTTCTTGCTTCTCGTCTTCTTCCTCTTCTTCATCGTCGTCATAAGAGAGGCCGAGTTTCTGCATCAACTCATCAATACGATCCAGTTTGGCATCAACCCAGGATTGCTCTTCGGCGCTCAGGGTTTCGCCTGCTTCCAGACGTTCCAGCAGCGCATCCAGACGCTCATCCGTTTCCAATAACTCCAACTCCGCCTGCGGTGAAAGCATAGGTTTCTCACTCTTCGGTTTGTGCTGTTTGGTGACTTTTTCAGTCACACCCAATGGAATAGGGGTTTTACTGCCAATACGTGGATCTTTCGGTGCGTTCTGGCCTTTGTTGCCTGATGTAGTGTTACCGCCCGCTGCGCGGCTGCCCGGCGCATGACCACGGCGTTTTTTCTGGCGCTTGCGGTCACGAGCTTCCTGATCCAGCTCCTCGCGTGTTTTTCGACGCGCTTTTGCGTGACCTTTGCTGCGTGAGTTTGAAGATGATGGTTTCATAATGATTCGTCTTTTTGCCGTTTTATTCAGTATAGATTTGCGGCGGAATCTAACAGAAAGCAAGCAAAGAAAAAAGGCGACAGATTACTCTGTCGCCTTTTTTCCTGACTCATAACCCTTAACGGGTCTTACAATCCTTGCAGGCCGCCAACACACCCTGTTTTTCCATTAGCCAGAACATTCCGTGTTGATTCCATTTCCGTTTAATTACGTCTCCGGACGTTTGTCTTCCTGACAATCCTCTGTCTTCGCCTCCTGGCGCTCCTGACCCTCATCCTGAGTCATCTTCCTGTTAGCGTCCTCGCTCTATGGGTGCTACTTTACGCTTCTGCGCTAAACAAACAATAAACTATCATCAGTATTTTCTCATTTTCAGATTATTGTATAAAACTAATCACATGATTTATTTGACCTATTTGACATGCATCGCAGAATTTTCTCTTCGATTTCGCATAAAGATGATCGGCAATGTCTCACAAAGCATGTGGCTTTTACTTACACCATGTCCCCCGAAAAATCCGTCTTTTATTGTGGTTCAGGTATAATCGCTGAAAAGCTTTGACTGACGGAGACGACCGCTTTGACTAATTTGAATTATCAACAGACGCATTTTGTGATGAGTGCGCCTGATATTCGCCACTTACCTTCCGATACCGGGATCGAAGTGGCTTTTGCAGGCCGTTCCAACGCAGGTAAATCCAGCGCGCTGAACACGCTGACTAACCAGAAAAGCCTGGCTCGTACCTCGAAAACACCAGGGCGCACCCAGCTTATCAACCTGTTTGAAGTGGCTGATGGCAAGCGTCTGGTTGACTTGCCTGGCTACGGTTATGCGGAAGTCCCGGAAGAGATGAAGCGCAAATGGCAGCGCGCGCTCGGCGAATACCTCGAAAAACGTCAGAGCCTGCAAGGTCTGGTGGTACTGATGGATATTCGCCATCCGCTGAAAGATCTCGATCAGCAGATGATTGAGTGGGCGGTGGACAGCAATATCGCCGTGTTGGTGCTACTGACCAAAGCGGACAAACTGGCGAGCGGTGCACGTAAAGCGCAATTGAATATGGTGCGTGAAGCGGTGCTGGCATTTAATGGTGATGTACAGGTAGAGACTTTCTCTTCGCTGAAGAAACAAGGTGTGGATAAGCTGCGTCAGAAGCTGGATACCTGGTTTAGCGAAATGCAGCCCGTCGAAGAGAATCAGGACGGCGAATAATTTTCTTTCCCCGGTGCCGGATGCAGCTTAAATGCTTTGTCTGGCCAGGGTCTTCAAAATATTGCGACTCACGCCGTAAATCTGATAAGCGTTATGCATCAGGCAATTCAGATCTTTTCTCTCGCCCAATAAAAAACGCCCCAGTCATTACTGACTGGGGCGGCTAAAAAATTCAGCCAAATCCGATTACGTGAAGTAAAAGGTCTGAAAGATAGAACATCTTACCTCTGTACCCTACGCGAATAACTTTACTCTTTTTTGTTCAGTTCAGAAAGCATTTTTTGTAATTTTTTTTCAGTTGTTGCATAGGAATTTCTAATAGCCATCACAAAACGTGACAGCTTATGTTGCTTACTTACGAAAAAAGGGCATATTCAGGCGAATCTTAGTGCGCCTGATCCCAGTTTTCACCGCTTCCGACTTCCACCAGCAACGGCACATCCAGACGGGTACAGTTTTCCATCAATTGATGGATTTTCTTTGATACCACATCGAGATCATCTTTATGAACTTCAAATACCAGTTCATCGTGTACCTGCATGATCATACGAACGCGCGGTTGCTCGGCCTGTAACCATGCATCTACGGCAATCATAGCCCGTTTGATGATGTCGGCTGCGGTTCCCTGCATCGGCGCGTTAATTGCTGCACGTTCAGCCGCAGCACGACGCGCACCGTTGCTGGACTTGATATCCGGCAAATAGAGACGGCGTCCGTCCAGCGTTTCAACGTAGCCCTGCTCTTTCGCCTGTGCGCGGGTACGTTCCATATACTCCAGCACGCCCGGATAGCGTTCGAAGTAAAGATCCATGTACTTCTGCGCTTCTTTGCGCGGAATGTTTAACTGGCGCGCCAGGCCGAAAGCACTCATGCCGTAAATCAGACCAAAGTTGATTGCTTTCGCACTACGGCGTTGCTCGCTGGTGACGGTTTCTAGCGGCAAACCAAACACTTCTGCGGCCGTTGCCCGGTGAATATCTTTTCCTTCCGCGAATGCGGTCAGCAGGCCTTTATCTCGCGAGAGATGCGCCATAATGCGCAGTTCAATCTGCGAGTAGTCCGCAGAAACAATCACGTAATCCTGCGGCGCAATAAACGCCTGGCGGATACGGCGACCTTCTTCGTTACGCACCGGAATGTTTTGCAGGTTAGGGTCGGTTGACGATAAACGTCCCGTCGCGGTTACCGCCTGATGATAAGAAGTATGTACGCGCCCAGTTTTCGGGTTAATCATCAACGGTAGTTTGTCGGTATAGGTTGATTTCAGCTTCGCCAGACCACGATACTCCAGAATCACTTTCGGTAATGGATAGTCCAGCGCCAGCTCTTCCAGCACCTCTTCTGACGTTGACGGCGCACCACCCGGCGTTTTCTTCAGCGGCTTAATGCCCTGTTTTTCAAAAAGAATAGTTTGCAACTGCTTGGTTGAAGAAAGATTAAATTCTTCACCCGCAATTTCATGCGCTTTCTTTTCCAGCTCCGCCAGGCGCAGAGTGAGCTCTTCAGAATGATTGTGCAGAACTTTCGGATCGATCTTCACACCGTTACGTTCAATGCGTGAAAGCACCGGCACCAGCGGCATTTCGATATTCTCGAAGACGTTCAACGGCCCTTTGTGTTTCTGCAGATCCGGCCACATTTTCAGATGCAACTGCAAGGTGACATCTGCATCTTCGGCGGCGTAACGTCCGGCCTCTTCCAGGGCAATCTGGTTAAAGGTCAGTTGATTTTTGCCTTTACCGGCAATCTCTTCAAAAGTGATGGTTTTGTGCTTCAACCAACGTTCCGCGAGGCTGTCCATATCGTGACGCCCGGCAACGCTATTGAGAATGTAGGACTCCAGCATGGTATCAAAGGCAATCCCACGCAGCTCAATGCCGTAGTTCGCCAGAATACCGCGATCGTATTTCAGGTTTTGCCCGACCTTCAGCGACTTTTCATCTTCCAGCAGCGGTTTTAGCAACTCGAGTGCACGTTCGCGGGTGATTTGATCGGGCGCATCGAGATAATCATGAGCAACCGGAATATATGCCGCTACGCCTGGCTCGATAGCAAAAGAAAGCCCGACCAGGTTGGCAGAGATGTTATCGAGGCTGTCAGTTTCGGTATCAAATGCAAATACCGGCGCTTTTTCCAGCTTCGTAATCCATTCTTTCAGCGTATCTTCATCAAGGATAGTGACGTAGTTATCGTAAGAAATCACCGTTGCCACCACTTCTGGCGTTTCGTCGACAACAAGCGTTTCCTGCGGCTTCGCGGCAGGTTTAGCCCCTTTGGCCTGTAACCATTTGCCCGCCTCTACATCAGCACTCCAGCGTTTGAACTCATACTTTTTGAACAGCCCCAACAACTCTTCAGCCGCCGGTTGCTGCACTTCCAGTTGTTCACAGGTCAGCTCCAGTTCAACGTCGGTTTTAATCGTCGCCAGCTGGTAAGAGAGATAAGCCACTTCTTTGTTTTGCTCGAGCTTGGCCGCCATTGTTTTCGCACCACGGAAGCTTAGGCCAGCAATTTTTTCCGGCTCGGCATACAGCGTATCCAGCCCGCCAAGACCCTGCAGCAATGCCTGCGCGGTTTTTTCACCAACCCCCGGTACGCCAGGAATGTTATCGGAGGAGTCACCCATCAGCGCCAGGAAGTCGATGATCAGTTCTGGCGGTACGCCGTACTTATTCACCACCTCTTCCGGGCCGAGGATGGTGTTCGTCATGGTATTGATAAGCGTAATATTTGGCGTCACCAGCTGCGCCATATCTTTGTCGCCAGTGCTGATCAGCACCGGACGCCCGGCTTTTTCGGCTTCGCGCGCCAGAGTACCGATAACGTCGTCCGCTTCTACGCCAGAAACCGCCAGCAGCGGCAGTCCCATCGCTTTGACCATTGCGTGCAGGGGTTCGATTTGCGCTCGCAAATCGTCCGGCATTGGCGGGCGATGTGATTTGTAATGTTCAAACAGTTCATCACGAAAGGTTTTTCCCTTGGCGTCAAAGACCACCGCTGCATGTGTCGGTTTATATTGCATGATTAGACTACGCAGCATGTTGAGGACACCGTACATCGCACCGGTCGGCTCGCCTGCGCTGTTGGTCAGCGGCGGAAACGCGTGATATGCGCGATAAAGATAAGATGAACCATCTACAAGGATAAGTGGATTTTGGGGGATCTGAACCATAATGTCCGTGCCTGTTTATCAGATTATGGGTAAAGGATGCCACAGACAGGATGAAAACATGAGTTTTTCACCGCTTTTCGTGAAAATCTTTTGTAGATCTTCTGGATCGCTCGCAAATCGTCATGTGGATAACTTTGTGCATAAATTATTTACATCGCTTTTAATTTATTATCATGCTTTTTACAGCATGATGTTTATCTTTGTTTTTCATGCAGTTAAAAATAAAGCCATCCCTAATAATTGAGATAATAGGATTTCTTCTAATGTGGATAGATATAAATTATTTTTCTACTTCAGGATCATCCGTTATTTGGGGCGTTTTCTGCTAAAATCTGCGCCTTGCGCTTCTTTCGCGCACTGTCTATGGCTAACTTTTTGAATAAATTAATTATGACGAGAATACTCGCTACGATAACCCTTTTGCTGAGTATCGTATTGACCATTTTGGTTACCATTTTTTGTTCCGTCCCGATCATCATTGCCGGGATCGTAAAACTATTGTTACCTGTGCCAATGATATGGCGAAAAGTTTCACGTTTTTGTGATTTTATGATGTATTGCTGGTGCGAAGGACTGGCGCTATTACTACACCTTAATCCACATTTGCGATGGGAAGTTCACGGGCTGGAAGGGTTAAGTAAAAAGAACTGGTATCTGCTTATTTGTAATCACCGTAGCTGGGCAGATATTGTCGTACTGTGCGTGCTGTTTCGTAAGCACATTCCGATGAATAAATATTTCCTCAAACAGCAACTGGCCTGGGTGCCTTTTCTTGGCCTGGCGTGTTGGGCGCTTGATATGCCGTTTATGAAGCGTTATTCGCGCGCTTATTTGTTACGTCATCCGGAGCGACGTGGTAAAGATGTTGAAACCACTCGTCGTTCCTGCGAAAAATTTCGCCTGCATCCCACCACTATTGTGAATTTTGTTGAGGGTTCCCGCTTCACTGAAGAGAAACACCAGCAAACCCACTCAACATTTCAAAATCTTCTGCCGCCAAAAGCTGCCGGTATTGCGATGGCGCTGAATGTACTGGGTAAACAATTCGATAAATTGCTCAACGTTACGCTGTGTTACCCGGATAATCACCGTCAACCATTCTTCGATATGCTAAGTGGCAAACTGACCAGAATTGTCGTGCATGTGGATTTACAGCCTATTGCTGAAGAGTTGCATGGCGACTATATCAATGACAAAAGTTTTAAACGCCATTTTCAGCAATGGCTGAACTCACTGTGGCATGAAAAAGACAGGCTTCTGACGTCATTGATGTCATCGCAGCGCCAGAATAAGTAGCTTTTCTCGCCTCTGAATTAGCAGAGGCGAGATATTATATTAATGTGCAAAACGTCCGGCACGAGACATAAATTCTTCTTCGCTCATCTCCTGCCCGTTAAAAACAACTTTACCCGGTGTATAACGCAACTGCAGCGAGGCGGTATTGTTGTTAATCGTGATTAACTGAAACATCTGACCTAATGTCATCATCCCGCTGATTTGTTTATCCGCCCGCTTCTGGGCTTTTTCAGCATCCATACCTTCAGATAAATTAAGTTGTTTTGCTGTTTCTGTAACAACATTAAGCGGTAAAGCCACGTTTAAATTGAACGATTTGATATCTTTGTTTGTGGATGATGAAGATTTGGCTGGATCATCAATACTCAGATCCAGATTGGCGTTTAGTTCTCCGAGAGTATTTCTCCAGCTAACCGGTAATTTAATAACTGGCTCACTTTTTTGTAATAACGGTAAATACTCTTTGAACAATGCAGCATTCACTTCTTGCAGAGCAGCTTCATCGTTTGCTAACTCAGGGTGTGCAGCAAGCTGCTTCCGCATCGCAATGTTATACTGGATGATAAATTGGCGCACCGCTAAGGGATCAATAGATTCAGCAATCAATGACCACTCACCACTACCGAGTTGCTGATTCCCTTTTGTTAACTTATCAAGTTCGTAGGTCAGATTGACATTGATATAATCTTTATCTTTTACGCGATCTAGCCTGGTTTTTGCAACGAAAGCATCAATTTTGGCGATATCTTCACCGCGATTGATAATGTTAATCCGATTAAATTTTGACTCGCTTTCACCAACCGGAAATTTCTTTTCTTCTAATCGCGTCAGAGAATTAATGGTAAAACTCTTCGCCGTTACTTTGCTTATTGGCGATAATTTCAGGACAATATCTTCGACCTTACCTTCAATATCCAGGTTAGACAATGAACTATCATCACCATTAAAAGTAAACTGGCCTTCACCAAAGGAAAACTCTCCATACTCTGCAGGGGCAACATCTAATGTCGTGGAGAATGAGCCACCAAACGCGAATCGCAATTTCGCTTCAACGGGCGATTTATTTTTCGAGGCGATAAATAGCGGTTGTGTCAGTTCATTATTCACTAAGTTCACTTTTGCCGCTGCCAGTGCGGGGATGACATTACCACGCATTAACATTGTGATGGGTAACGGACCGTGCTCAACATCCACATCAAATGCAACTTTCTGGCCTGACTTGATATTGAAATCGGGTGCGCCGTTATCAAATGTAAGTTGCATTTGAAAACGGGAATTAAAAAAGCCTTTGTCAAATTTTTTATAACTTAACGTCATATCGTAGGCATGTTCACCTTTCTTTTTAGCATCGTTAAAATCTTTAATAAACTTTTCGACACCTGGCTGAATTTGCGTACCTGTATACCATGTGCCACCACCCCAGATAACGGTTAACGCAACAATGACACCTGTAACTGACTTACGTATCATATAAATATTCCCTGATAAAACAGCAAAACTTTGAATATCCACTTATGCTGAAATAATGTCCAGTAACAGGGTGCATTATCAGAATGTATTTATATTTATTAAATGATAAAAAAAGCCCGTGAATATTCACGGGCTTTATGTAATTTACAATGAATTATTTTTTCTCAGACAGATATTTTACTGTATCAGCATACTGCTGAACAAAAACATCCATATTGCTGGTATCCATACCCTGCGGATTCAGCTGATATTTACCGTTAACAAACATCGCCGGAACACCACGCAATTGCACGTCAGCTGCGGCTTTTTCCTGCTGAGCGACCAGAGATTTCACCACGAAGCTGTTCCACGCCGCGTCGTACTCTTCACCTTTAATACCTGCGTTGATAAATACATCGCGAATATCAGATGCAGAACGAATGGTCTGGGTTTTCTGTACGCCTTCAAACAGCGGAACAGTGACTTTGTCTTCCACACCCAGCGCCATCGCCACTGCCCATGCCTGAGTCAGTTCTTTGCCCAGATCCCCACCCATGAAGTTGACGTGGTATTTAGTCATCTTCACGCCTTCCGGCAGTTTTTTCTTCACGTTATCAGAAATATGCAGAACTTCTTCAAACTGATAGCAGTGCGGACAGAAGAAAGAGAAAAACTCCAGCACTTGCGGCGCGCCAGCAACCGGTTTTTCCAGGGTGGTGTACTGCTTACCATCTTCATACTGCGCCGCCGATGCGCTAAACGCTAAAACTAAACCAGCCAGCGCCAGCCAAATCTTTTTCATGATCTACTCTCTCCGATTAATACATAGGTGTTAATTGCAAAGGGGGTTCTTGTAGAACTTTTGCCTGTTCTATAAAAGTCGCCGTCTGTCGCAGCCAGTAATCTTCCCCGGTTAACCACGGGAAATTTTTCGGGAACGCGGGATCAGCCCAACGCCGCATTAGCCATGCAAGATAATAAACCAAACGCATGGCGCGTAAAGGTTCAATCAGTCCGATTTCAGCGGTGTCGAACTCGCTAAATTCTTCATAAGCTTCAATAATAGTTTCCAGTTGCATACGCTGCTCGGCTTTATCACCATTCAGCAACATCCACAAATCCTGAATAGCCGGGCCATTACGTGCATCATCCAGATCGACAAACATCGGACCATCGCGCCAGAGAATGTTCCCGGCATGGCAGTCACCATGTAGCCGCAGAACGGTGAAATCTTCCCGCCAGTGCGCTGTAACGGCGGTGATCAGCTCATCTGTCGCTTTCAGGAATGCCGCTTTCAACCCGGAAGGTATCAGCGTAGCGTCCTCAAACAGTTTACGTGGCTCAATGAGATATTCATTCAGGCCGATGGTCGGGCGATGGATAAAAAGCTGTTTGCGCCCCGTCTGGTGCATACGCCCCAGATAATGACCAACCGCTTCCATCTGATCGATATTATCAGCTTCGAACTGGCGACCACCGACGCTTGGGAAAACGGCGAAATAAAATCCCTGATGATTCAATAAAGTCTGACCGTTAAAGGCCACAGGTGCTGCGACCGGAACTTCATCGTTAACCAGCTGCAAGGCAAATTGATGTTCTTCGAGGATTTGATCGGCTGTCCAGCGTTCAGGGCGGTAAAATTTGACGACAAAACGTCGACGATCTTCGTCCTGAAATTGATAGACACGGTTTTCATAGCTGTTAAGCGGGGTAAGCCCGGAATCCACCCGGATCCCTTGCTCAAACAGAGCGTCCATGATGGTATCCGGGTGTAGTGTCTGGAAAGTAAAAGCGTTGTTGTTCATCCCATCATCCGGAAAACATTACGAATGATGAAGGATATCATTTCACGATGATTTTGGTCGCGCCGCTTACAAGCTTTTACTCTTTAATTACGCCGCGTGCGCGTAATAGCGCCGTTTTGAAGTCTTCTTCATAATCTTTCTGCAAACCTGGGATCACCGCATCTTTCGCGGAATCACGCATTTTCAAATGATAGATCAGAATGTCATCCGTCAAATCCGCCAGTTCGCCGTCAAAACCTGACTCTTTCGCCAGTTTCTGCAAAAATTGCAGCAGGTTAAGATCTGGCTCTTTTTGCCAGGCTGGCTGGAGGAGTTCAATAACTTCATTCAGACGTTTACATTTCATAGTGATGCTCCTTACTCTTGAGACAGACACGTTAGCAGGGTCAATCCCACAATAAAAGAGGCGATATCGGTGAATCTGATGACGATGATAACAGGCGTTGTGCTAGCAGGAGGTAAAGCCAGACGAATGGGCGGCGTAGATAAAGGATTGCTTGAATTAAATGGCAAACCGCTGTGGCAACATGTCGCTGACGCGCTTATGACGCAGCTGTCTCACGTCGTGGTTAATGCCAATCGCCATCAGGAAATCTATCAGGCAACCGGTCTGAAAGTGATAGCGGATTCTCTGGCGGATTACCCTGGGCCACTGGCGGGAATGCTTTCAGTAATGCAGCAGGAAAAAGGCGAGTGGTTTCTGTTTTGTCCGTGCGATACACCCTATATTCCCCAGGATTTAGTCTCCCGACTTAACCATCAGCGCAAAGATGCGTCTGTCGTGTGGGTTCATGACGGCGAACGCGATCACCCGACTATAGCCCTGGTAAACCGTGCTATTGAGCCATTATTGCAGGAATACCTGCTGTCCGGAGAGCGCCGGGTGATGGCTTTTATGAATCTTGCTGGTGGGCACGCGGTTGATTTCAGCGATCGCAAAGAGACATTTATAAACGTGAATACGCCAGAGGAGCTTGCCCGATGGCAGAAAAAACGATGATACCGTTACTCGCCTTTGCTGCGTGGAGTGGCACCGGAAAAACTACGCTGCTGAAAAAACTGATCCCGGCATTATGCGCCAGAGGGATCCGTCCGGGGCTGATTAAGCATACGCATCATGATATGGATGTTGATAAGCCAGGCAAAGATAGCTATGAGCTGCGCAAGGTTGGCGCGGCACAAACCATCGTTGCCAGCCAGCAACGATGGGCCTTGATGACGGAAACACCAGACGAAGAAGAGCTGGATCTACAGTTTCTCGCAAGTCGAATGGATACCTCAAAGCTGGATTTGATTCTGGTCGAAGGGTTTAAGCATGAAGAGATCGCAAAGATTGTGCTGTTTCGCGATGGGGCCGGACATCGACCGGAAGAATTAGTGATAGACAGGCATGTTATTGCTGTAGCCAGTGATGTGCCGCTTAATCTTGATGTCGCATTACTGGATATTAATGATGTTGAGGGGCTGGCTGATTTTGTGGTGGAGTGGATGCAAAAGCAGGACGGATAGGCAAGTGTAGGCTGGATAAGACGCGCCAGCGTCGCATCCGGCATTCTTTCTTCACCAGCGCAAAAAGG
>NZ_JABWNC020000031.1:0-34112 GCF_013368855.2 Escherichia sp. 93.0816
TATTGAAGGATAGTTGTGATTTATTTTTTAGACATAAAGGTGATATCTATCGCCGTCTGAAGAGCTGTTTTCTCTAATGTGCCAGGCGGCGATATATCTGCCTTTCTGTCATTCATGTTTAAATCAAGCTGCCCTGATTGTGTATTTATTTTTCCGTTCTCTGTTGCAGTAATATTAAAATTCTTACAGGTTATATTAAATATTCCGTCACTGGTCATTTGCAGGATAGTTTCTCCGCAGCTAAGAATAATGGAATCTCCCGCAGCAAGGCGTAAATTCTGTACGGTCTGAATTGTTTTATCTCCTCCGGCAAGGGAAGTATCATCCGTCTGAACTGTAAGAGAACGTTTCTCACCAATAATCGCTGTTTCTGTTTTATCAATAACTTTAAGTCGATTATTCCCCACCCAGTGGCTTTCATTATTATTTACTTCAATGCGCTGATCTTTCTCGGCATGCAACCAGACCTCTTCCCCACCAGGTTTATCCTCAAAACGCAGGGCGTTAGCATTCGTCGGCCCACCACCAATTGTGTGGCTGTAAAACCCACTTTGCGTCGCTGCGCCCGGCAATCCCCACGGCGGCATGGTGTCCTGGTTGTAGGTACGCCCCACGATAATCGGTAAATCCGGGTCGCCGTTTTTGAAATCCACCAGCACTTCCTGACCGATGCGTGGGATCTGAATGCCACCGAATCCTTTCCCTGCCCACGGGTAGCTGACGCGGATCCAGCAGGAGCTGTTTTCGTCATTGTTACCATAACGATCCCAGCCAAACTGCACCTTCACCCGGCCATATTTATCCGTCCAGATTTCCTGCCCCGCCGGACCGGTGACGATGGCGCTCTGCGGGCCTTTGGTATGGGGTTTGCTCAGGGTTCGCTGTGGGCGGTAGACTTCACTGGTAGGGTGCAGTTCGAACGTGGTGACATAGGTAAAATGCTGGTCCTGGCCGCTGTACTGCGCATTGTCCCGTAAAAACAGTGTGGTCTGCACCAGCAGATATTCCTGGTTGACCTCCGCCGTCGGATGATTCATCAACGTAAAGGTGTAACCAGTCATGAGGGTGCGGATATTCCCCGCCCCTCCAACCCGGCTGCCAGGGCTGCGCTGCGCTTCCATACGAATGCGCGTCAGCATCTCACCTTCCCCCATAGTGAAGTAATCACCAGGCCATTCGTAATGCTCATATTCAGCATGACCGGTATCACGCGGATTAGCCACGGTACTTTTCAGCAGCGAACGCGGCTTCATAAAATCAAAATCGTCCAGCACCCACTTTCCAGTACGCAGCCTCTCACTGGCCGTAATGGTGTGGATAAATTCCTTATCCAGCTTCAGTCCTTCCTGGTGCCACTCTACCAGCGGCGAGTCCGGGCACACTTTATGACCATTGATGGCATCAGCCAGTACCAGTGTGTGGCTGTTCTCGCTGTGCTCAAACCACCAGTAAATACCCCATTCCTGCATCAGGCGCTGGATGAAATCAAAATCGGTTTCACCATACTGCACCTGCCAGGCGCGGGGCGGATAATTTTCCACCAGCCGTTTTTCCACCGGAAAAGAATATTCAGCCAGGACTTCATCCAGAATCTCCACCACAGTTTTGTTCTGGAAAGCTTTGTAGTCACTGGTGTGGGTCAGCAGCTTCAGCCACGGTTCAATGCGCAATTCATACGTGACTGAGCGCCCCTCGTGACCGACTACCCTCGCAGCCGTCACCAGCCCGCTGATATGCCGTTTGCCGCCGCCATCCAGTTCAATATTGACGCACAGGTCTTTGCCCACCATCGGTTTGAGCGGCAGATTGGCAGCAGGGGAGACATATCCGAGGTTCAGGGTGTCAGGCGTTTTAAGCTGTACTGTATAGGAAAACAGATTCCCAAGCCCTTCCGAACCATTCATACCTGCAAACAGCAGCATCTGCGCCGGCACCGCACTACCACTTACTGTGACGTTATGCGCCCCCGGACCAGCGGCAGCAAGCGATGCCGCCGCATCCTGAACTGCACCAGCCATATCCGAGATCCCTGCCGCTGCGGCGGCAGCCTGCGCAGCAGCTACTGCAGCTTTAACCAGTCCTGACGGTTCTGGAAGCGCACCAAATAGATCTGCAACTGCCTGTTCTGCCATCTGTTCGGCTGCATCAGCAACACCAGTTGCGGCTGAACCTGTGCTCATACCGCCACTTTCGCGAGCTATTGGTGGTGTGGTGATGACGGGTCCACCGTTTCCAACTGGTTTATTACCCGTAGATACAAAACTCATGGTGTTTACTCCTTTAATACCGGATTAAAATTTAGCCCCTGGTGGCCAAAAAATATAAGAAATAACCCGCCACTGCCCGTCTTTATAATGGAACCAGCATGTAAGATTTAAATCCTCTTGCAGATTCCAGAACATTTCTTTAATAGGAACATCTTTAAATTCAGGGTTTGTGATGCGATAAGTCTGATTCAAACCGATATAATATTCACCGGCAAACTTATATCGTGGCTTCATGAACTCATGAACAGGTGGGCCGTATTTTTTCACAAAAAAAGTATCGTTATTTCCATTCTGTATATCATTTTCCTCATAATACCTGGGGGATTGAGAAACTACTGAAGGCTCGAAAACATTTGCTGTGATTACGTAATTTATTGAAAGAAAGAACACTATAATACAGATTAATTTCATTTGGTTACACTCAATAGAGTGAAGTTAGTATCAGGCATTATTACATTCAACGTTATAGTTGAGTTTTTAAGATATCTTTCCCGGAGTTCCATTCCCATATTCATCAGCCCACTAACATCTCCAACATACGGAGACGAAGAATCATAATCATCATCTAAGTAACCAAGTACATGTCCGGCTTCATGTGGTATATTTATTTGCACTGTATTGTTACAGTTAAAACATTTTGCTACTTTTTCCAGGTCTGCTGAGTCAACATGAACCGTGCTGTTCTTAAAATCAACATACGTTCTTAAATCAGCACCCGGCAAAACTTTAGTTGCAATTACCAACCAGTCTTCATTCTGAGATACAGGAATTATCCTCACATCAAAAGGCAAAGCTTCCCCCTGAAATTTTTTAGCAAACTCAGACTCACCGGAAACAGAATAAGTTATTTTCCCATTCCATGCCTGTTGAACAGATAAATATACTGATCTCATGAAAATAGCTTTTTCCAATACAGTCCAGTCATCTGTAACGGTATTATCCTTATACCACTCATACTTCCACTTTATCACTACAGAAATAGAGCCAGTATTTTTATTTAATAAATACGTCATTCTGTCATCTTTGTGAGTGATGACATCACCGTCAATATCTGTTTTTGCATAGTATTCTGCCAGCAGGCCGTTTTCATCATATTTAAGCTTGGTCATTTTATTCTCGTTAAATATTATCTGGTTTCATCTGAAATATTTTGGGGGGGGAATATGATTTTATATATTATGAGGATTGCCCCGTCAGCCGCAGCGCATCCACATACCGCCCCTCGCTGTTCTGCTGCCAGAACCAGCCCTGCCCTTGTTGTGCCTGCGTCAGCATTTTGTCCGGCCAGCCCGGCCACGGCAGGTGCCGCACGCCGGGCAGTTCCACTACCGGTGCGTCCGGCAGGCCGGTGAGTTCCCGGCTGCGCTGCGGTACACGCCGCAAACCACGCAACCACTGCGCCCAGCGCGGCCCCGGTCGCCACATCGCCCACAGCTGGTCTGCCTGCTCCGCCAGTCGCCCGCAGCGTTCTGTCTGTGGTGAGACATGTACTGCCGCCAGTCTTGCCAGCCAGTACAGCCAGCCTTGCGTTTCATCCAGACTCTCTTCCAGCCATTCCCGTCCGGCACGTTGGTAAATCACCAGCGGCCACGGCCTGCCCGTGCTGTCTCGTGAGGCGGTCAGTACCCCTGTCAGCCATTCATCACGCCCGCCAATGGGTAAAAACCCCGGCGACAGGACGAAGCTCCACGGCAGCGGATGGTGCTCCGGCAGCACCGACGTTTCACGCGGCGATAAGTGCATCCAACCGTCATTCTCTCCCGTCGTCACGGTATTCGATCCTTCCGGCAGTACAATATGCCGCCCCTGCCCAAGCCACGTCTGCTGGTTCAGCCACGCCTGCCACACCTGTCCTTCGTTCGCGCTCACCCGCCAGCGCACATAATCACGCTGGTCCGGCAACCTACCGAACATCGCCGGGGTCGATACTGCCGTAGCACGGCGCATTAGAGCGCCCTCTCCGGGCAGGCGAAGCGTTGCAGTAGTCCCCGGTTCACCGGGTCAAAGTCTCTCCCGGCGGTGATTTCCAGCACTACCCGTCGCCCATCAAAACTGTACTCCACCTGCTGCGTTCCCCGTACCGCTGTATCCTGCGCGTTACCCGCGTCCAGCAGGTGAAACAGCGCCCACGGCCCGTTAGTCAGTAGCGTCGAGGTGTCCTGGCGGATGCGCGGGCTAGCGGTGATTTCCGCCATTGAGCCGTTGCGCGGCCCCGGCCAGTTCACTTTTAGCGGCCTGACCGGGCCGTGAGCGTAGCGCAACACCTGACCGTCAATATCAATCACCAGTTCAGTGATGGCAGGGTCCATATCCACGACGCGGACCTGCATCGCCCAGGAGAACTTTTTCCCACCTTCCCCGTTAAAAAAAACGCTTCGGATCTGTTTCGCCTCCTGAAATGGCGTCAGATCCGGCCCCTGTAAGGTCATATTGCCTTCGGTCGGTTTGTAGCGCCACGGATTGCTGGCGGTATCCGCCAGCGGGGCCAGTTGTTTCGTCCAGAAGGCATCCAGCACGCCGCCGCTGGCAAAGATACGGTTAAAATCGTCCGCGCTGACTTCCTGTGGACTGTCGGCAAAGGGATAACGTCCGTCAATGGCATCACGGCACTCATCACCGATCACCGCCTCCATTTGCGCATTCAGCACTTCACCCGTTCCGGCATTGATTTTGCGTGTCCCCTGCTGTGTTAAATCCAACAGAATATTTTTCAGCGGCGCGGGTAGTTTTGCTGCCTCCAGTTGCAGTTTATCCGCCGCCGAAATGCGACCCGGTAATGTGCTGGCCGCCAGTGCACTGTCTGCAATGGTGAGCTGGGTGTAATATTCATTGAGCATCGTCAGCAGCGAATTAAGCTGTGGTGCGCCGCCCCCTTGTCCGCTGTCCATACGCCCGGAAACAACTTCCCGCAATGCGGCAAAACGATCATCCACCAGCGTTTTCTCCAGACGTTCTTCTGGATGGATGTCCTGGAACAACTTCGCCGTCTGTACCGCTTTTCCCGCATTACCGGAAAGCCGATCCTGCGCTCGCTGGGCCATCTGCTTTTGTCTGGCCTGTGCATCCAGCGGCGGTACCAGGGTGGTCTGCTCCACCACGGCTTTACTCAGCCGCATCAGCGGTGAATCCGGCGAGGCCAGGGTACGAAGTACCTGAAGGTCATAGGCCAGCCCCGGACTACCGTCCTCCCCGGCGCTGTTGATGCTGTGAATACTGACCAGAAAATCCTGCCACCGGCGGGCATATTCAGCCAGGTACAGGCGACGGACTTCACGGGTAACCGGGAGTTCCTGTCCCGGTAGCTGGCTCATTACATTCTCAGTCGTTTTTTTTTGCGCATTTTCCCGCCCCATTACCCAGGCATCATTCGCTGACGCTGCGGTAACAAATTCAGGCAGTCGTTTGTCAAATAACCCCCGGTAGCCTTCGCGGGTGAAGATACCCGGTACACCCCGATCCAGCGGCGCGCCATCAGTGCGAACAAAGACGCTTCCTGCATCTGCCCCTACAGCGCGCACCAACGAAAACTCCTGCGGTGCTTCACTCTCCATAGAAGCCAGTGCACGAGCATAGATACGCTCAGTGCTGGTGTGTCCATCGAGGAAAGTTCGCGCCTGGCGGATCAACCTCTCATCTTTTTCGTAAGGCGAATGCACTACGCGGCTACCGTCAAACAGAGCGTCGATATGTTCCAGCACGGCTGCGCGACCACCAAACTCCGCCATGCTATCTCGGTTGTCCAGGTCATTCAGTACCCATGAGTGAATTTCCGCCGCGTTGTATTTGTCCTCGTGGTCTTTATCGAGGTTCAGCAGCAAATAAACATGCAGGGCGTCATAGGCGGCTTTGCTGTCCTGACGCGCTATCGCATCCGAAAGCACATATTCCATGCGTTTCACCAGCGGCGGCAGCAGCAACCGTTCCAGCAGGCGGTCATACAGGGACGCCACGCTCTCCGTCACCGGCGGAACGCTGTAAAGGCCATAACGCCAGGCCAGCGGTGGTGAGTCAGGATCCAGACCAGGCCAGGCTGACAACGCCCGTGCCTGGTTCAATAATGCCGGAACCGGCTGCATCGCGGGGTTTCCGGTATAGTCTTTGACATCGGTATCCAGTCGGGTCGTACGGTTAGCAATTTCGCTCAGATACCCGTTGTTACCCTGCTGGCTGCCCTGCATTCCCTGCCATAACCAGAAAGCCAGCGCCAGTACCAACAGATGCCCGCCGGTACGCAGTAGTCGATAACGCCATGCCCACTGGAGATTCGGCTCCACCAGGTGCGCTTCACGGAAGATTAACTGTTTTAGTAGATCGTGGAGAAAATAGCTGCGGTTGCCGTCCGGCAGGGTATGAGACGGTGAATCCGCCTTCCCTTTTATTGCCCGCACAAAACGCTGCCAGATGCCCGTATGGTCTGCCACGGCGTCCGCCTGCGCCTGCGCGGCGCTGGTGAAAAAGACGCCGCGTAGGGTGTTGTTAAGCTGGGTGGCGTCGAATTTTGAATCGAGGAAGATCTGTTCAATGGCTTCCAGCAATGGCGCGCCCAGCGCGGCAAATTCACGCGGGAAGCGGTAGAGCCGTTGGCGGCTTTTAAGGTCGTACTCCTCCTGCAACCGGGAATCCAGCCCCTGATCCAGCCGCCGCGTCAGATTTGCCAGTTCCTGCCCACAGAGCGCATGTCGCGACTGCAGATCTGCGGAATTCCGTTTCCGGCTGTAAGGCAAAGTGAAGCCCCATACCTGGGTACGAAGGTGACTAGTAAGACCACGGAAATACTCCGTAAAGCCCGGCAACAGATCCATTTTTGTGACAATAAGATACACAGGAAAACGGATCCCTAGCGTCTCTCTCAGTTCTGCCAGCCGTGCACGCAGGGCTGCACAAGTAGCCAGGCGTTCTGCCGATGACTGCGCGGTTAGATCTGCCACGTTCAGCGTCAGAAGCACGCCGTTCAACGGCGCGTTGGGGCGGTGTTTTCGCAGCAACCCCAAAAATCCTTGCCACTCTCCGGCGTTACGCTGTGTCGCGTTCGTTTCGCCGCCGTCATCATGGCGGGCATAGCGCCCAGCGGTATCGATAAGTACCGCTTCGTTGGTAAACCACCAGTCGCAATGCAGCGTGCCGCCACCAGGTACATTCAGGATATGTACGGTCTGTTCCATCTGTTCTGCTAGTGGGAACTGCAATCCAGTGTTGAGCAACGCGGTAGTTTTACCATCGCCTGGACTGCCGATGACCATAAACCACGGTAACTCGTACAGAAAACGCTTTCCTTCCAGGGCCTTACGCCAAAATGGCTGATCTACTCGTAGTTGTTTCAGTTGCCGGATGGCGCGGGTGACAATATTGCTGACGGTGCGCAAATCAGCTTTAATTTCCCCGGCCACCGGCACGTCTTCCCCACGAGGATGCAGGAAACGGCGCAACAATTGTTCATCCAGGCGCAGCGCCCGCCACAGGCGGTACAGGCCGTATAGTGCATAAGTCAGCAGGATCAGACCGATAAGCGTCAGACGCAGCCACAGTGGCGTAAAAGGGCGAACGTCGCCAAAGGCCAGCAACGGTGACACAAAACCGATGATCAGGCACAGAACCGTAACGCCAATAATGCTCATTGACCAGTTCACCAGCCACAGTATGAGTAGCATCAGTAACAGAACAATGGTCACCCCCCGATTGCCCACAGACGCCAGCGGATGCATGGTGTCAAACGCCACCAGCGGTCCGATAAACCAGACCAGCAGCGCCAGCATCACCACGCCGACAATCGCCAGTGCGCGTCGGGAAAACAGCAGACTGAGAAATTTTTGCATTATTGTTCAGAGCTCCATGCGATAATCAGTAATAGCAAAATACCCAGGACTGAAAACCCCTTTCCTGTACGTGATACTGAAAGAAAATAAAGAACAATCTGAATAGCCGCTGAAATAGAATAAATTAATCTTCTGATTACCTCTCTATTTCCATTTCCCTGAGGCAATGCTGTTATTGAAGGCTCCATATCCTGCATCCACTGATACTCATTCCCGGAAAAAAGCATGATAGTGACCAACCCCATAATGAATAATAACCATCCTGTTATCTTAATTATTTTTTTCATGAGGACTCCCAGGCAGTCATTAATAAACCAGAGAAATGTAACCAGTTGTTGATAATAAAATCGCCATAGCTGGTATCTTCCTTTATTTTTTCCAGACTAAGAGAAACACCTCGATTATAACGAGCTCCAATAATTCTTATTTGTTCTTCTGTCAGGTGAGGTAAGGATACCTGAAAGCCATCTTTTTCAGCCAATTGATAAAGATGTATTGCAGCTAATTGTATATTAAACACATCATGTTGGAGACAATTTGCCAGCTCACGCAACTGAGAATTATCCATTTTAGTCTCATCAAGCCCGAGTGTTTTTGCTGCAGTTCGCAATTGCATACTCACCGCACCAAAAGATGTTTTTTCTGGTTTCGAAGCTATTGTGATATGTTCATCAACCCACTCAGGCCCACTCCAACTCATAGCACGAAATTCAAATGCCAACGTGTCTATAATCTGAGGGTCTCCCCCTACTTCAATCCAACAAACTCCAGCAAGCAAGGGAGCAGGTAAATGCCAGGCATTTGCAGCTGCATTGATCAAAAGGCTGTTATGCTTCACCCAACCATCTTTAAAATAACGCCCAAATGCTACTCCTCCCCCCCATTTTTTAGGCGCCAGTTTCCAGAATATAAATTCTGTTACTCCCCACACTGGCGAATGGTTAGACGCATTACACTCCAGCTTTTCCATTATTAATTTACTCCACCACCAGAATTTCTACCCGGCGATTCTGCGCTCGTCCGGTTTTAGTGCGGTTATCAGCCACCGGCACGGTATCCCCCTTCCCGACAACCCGGATTCGACTGGCAGAAACGCCACCGGACTTCAACAGCGTAGCCACTTCCGTCGCCCTTTTTTCCGATAACTCCTGGTTAGATGGGAATTCCGCAGAATGGATCGGCTGGCTGTCAGTGTGACCAGTCACCGTCACTGCGCCCCCCACTCGCGCAATCTCGCGCGCAGCCTTATCAATCACCGGGCGGAGCGCGTCATTCACGGTTTTCTGCCCCGGCACAAACATCGTGTCGCCCCGGAAGACCACCCGACTATGATGCTCATCTTCCTCCACCGTCAGCAGACCACGGGTGATCTCGTTCGCCAGCAAGATTTTCAGTCGCAGCTTATGCACGGGAACGGGGGGTGGCGGCAGATTTTTACCAATGGCATCGATACGCTGCTGTACGGCTTCTGTGGCGAGACTCATCCGGTGGTTGTAAAAACCAAATAAGGTCAACATCACCAGCAGGGCTATTCCGCCACTCAGCCAGACCGGCACCCGCTGCATCCGCCGAATCCGACCGCCGACGGCACCGGTGAAACCAGGCGAAAGTGTTGGTGTTACCGGATCGCGGCGCTGGATCAGTTGAGTCAGCAGTTGCTGGCGGATATCGTCCAGTTGCTTGCGCCCGTCGGGTCGTACACTGTAGCGACCTTCAAAACCCAGCCCCAGAATGTGGTAAATGATTTCCAGCACATCGCTGTGCTCCTGGAAGCTGGAGGCCAGACGACCAATTATCTGAAACAGCTTGATGCCACCTTCACTTTCGCCATGAAAGGTGATCAGCAGGCTTTTTCCAGCCCAAACCCCACGTCGCCCCCAGCTTGTATTGTTGGCGGCTTCATCCAGCGCCGTACACAAGCAATAGCGAACCGCCAGCACATGCTCGCGGCGCAGGTTTGCCTGGTCGCACAGCGTCTGATATCGGCGAACCTCCCGCTCTAGCAGGGCTCGGTAATGTTCGATAAAACCAGGGGCGAGTTCGCGGGGCATCTGCGCCAGTGCGCATAACAGAGGACTTGCCGCCGCCAGCAGAGGATTAGCGGCAGCAGTGATTTCAGCCAGCCGGAGTTTCATATCCGGGCCGTCCTCAACTACCACCTTGCTCTCCTCCTTGCGAAGACTGTCCTTTATGCCCGCGCCGTAACCGTCATTGTCGGGTGCCTTTCCCCCCCCGGTTGATGGCTGAAATGGCAGGGTATTCGCCGCCTGCGGCGTCAGGATATCGTCGGTCATTTATCACGCACTCCCCACAGAGCCATCTCCAGCCCCGGAAACTCTCCGGCAGTGTGCATGGCCATACCTCCATAGCGGGCAATATGTTCCCAAAGCACTCCATCGCGGCGAATGTCGTAATAGATGTACCCGGACTGGAACGGAATCTGACGCGGGGGAACCGGCAGCACCTGCAAAGTCAGCCCCGGCAGGTGCGAGCGGATCAGTTCCGGCAGGCGTTCGGACGGCCCGATTTTGGTCTGGGCGGAAAAATATTGCAGCAGGGCGTCGGCAGACATCTGCGCCTTCACCGTCAGCACCAGCGCGCTGAAACCCGATAGTTCGGAAGGTTCAACCACCGCATTGAGGATGCCATAAGCCCCCTCTTCCAGCGGAATCCGCTGCGCCCCCCGGATCAGCACGGCATTCAGCAGGTACTGTACCTCGTCCACTACCGATTTCAGCCCAGCATAAGGCGTCAGGTGTTTATATTCTTTATATTCTTCCGGGCGGCGAGTTTGTGGTCGCACATAGGTCGAGAGTTCACCGGCCAGTTCGGACAGATTACGATAGAGCACTTCCGGCGACAGCGGCGTTTTCGCCAGATGGATAAGTAATGGGCCAAAACGATTGAGAATTTGTAACAGCAGGTAATCCGACACTTCCGCCGCCTCATGGCCGTGTTTATCACTGCCCGTCAACCGTTCCGCCAGTGAATCTGCGCGCATTTTTATCAGATCGTTGATCCACGACAGCCAGGTGCATATCAGTGAACTTGCCTGGTAGTTCACCACTGGCGGGATCAAATCTTTGTCAAGCTCGATCCGTCCATCAGGATGCTGGGCCGTAATGCGTGTCAGCGGCAGACCGATCCACGCATCCGTCACTGCCTTTTCCGGCAGTAGCCGCAGACGCAGGTGGCTGAGCTGCAACAATTGTGCGCCACGCCCCAACGAGTTGGCATCGCGAATTTCATTTTCATGCAGCGAAAAGCGCGCCAGCGATTCCGGGTTATTGTCGAAGCTGGTTTCCTCGCTGTTCGGCGTTCGTACCGGCACCGCCAGGCAAATCTGCTGGTTAAGATGCTCCGGCAGAATGGTCAACGGCGGCGGCAGCGGCGTATGGCCCGGCGCATTAAACGGCGTACCGTCAGCAAACACCCCGGCAGCCTCCTTCAGCACCAGTTTGCCAATGTTCAGCGCCTCACTGTCAATGCTGTATTCACTGAAGCCCCAGAAAAAGGGGGAAAGCGGCAGACTGCGGTAGTGAATAACGTGTTCCAGATAGCGTTCCTGCTGCTGAAACATCTGTGGCAGCAAAAATTGTCCTTCACTCCAGACCACCCGGTTATTCCAACTCATAATTTACTCATCCCGTTCTTTAATCACGATGGCGCTTTGCTCTATGCCAGCATCCAGTTCGACTTTTTTCTTTGGCATAAAGCGGCTGTACCAACTTTTTTCCGGTGGATCAGGAATTTTATATGTAGCCCGCCAGACCGATTTTCCCAGATTGCGGTATCCGGCGAGGATCCCCAGCGTGGTAGTTTCCTTATTGAGGGAGCGGCGCAATTTTTTCTCCTCGCCCGGACGCAGGATAAAGCTATCGCGGTGCAGTAAATCATCGGCAAGAACAGCCTTGTCATTCTCCTGAAGTGACCACCAGTCCGCCGCCGTGAAAGCTGCATCATTTTTCAGTTCATAAACGCGTATCTCTATGGGCGCGGCTTTTTTCTGATTGTCAGGATTCACCTTATCAGAAGCCTTAATCACCAGATCGAGTCTTTGTGACATCAGGTCCGGCACGTCGTCGCTGTCAATACTGCACCCGGAAAGCAGGCAGACAAAAGACAAAGCTACCGCACATAACCACCCACCGGGGTTACGCCATTTATTCACTGTAATTTCCTTTAAAATCAAATAATAAAAACCAGCCAGGCTATTTACCTGGCCGGAAAAGTACCGCTTAAATTTCTTTATTGGCCTTGAAGTCGTAGCCTGCGGTGATAGTGCCGCCACTGCCGCCCTGCTGGTTCTGCACCACGTATTCCTGTTTCACGGTGCTGAAAGAGAGTTCGACTCTCTCGCGGGAGGCGATCTCGCCCTCCTTGCTACCACTGGGGGAAACCACAGCCACAATCAGATCAGTAAAGGTATACTTGAGGTATTCCAGTGGATTGCCGCCTGCTTTACGCATGACAAGGATAGACTTCGGAATATGCTTACCGGAGGCGCAGTATTTGAACAGATTCGGGCTGGCGCGATCGATGTAATGTTCAAACTCCAGGTTAGTCACGGAGACTTTACCGGATCCCAGACCGCTGCCTGCGTGCATGGTGGACTCCTGATGGATATTCCAGCGCCAGCTCAGTACCTCAATTTCATTTTTATGTTTGTCATCCATTGACTCGCCGTCAATGCCGTCAATTTTCAGAAAAATGTCATAAGCCATTTTTATTTCCTTATTAAGAATTACTTAAAAATAATCTCTGATTTATCTGTACATCTGGATACAGGTAAATCATTGCCGTACAGAACCCCCTCTCCTTATTTCAGAAGAACAGAAGGCTGTATAATTTCCGGTAATGAGATACCGGCATATAATTAATTCATAAACTGAATGTATTATATCTATTTACATATCACAGATACCGATGACTCTCCTTGTTCCCGCTGACCCGGCAGAGAAGATGCCTGACACTGTGTCGCCGATGCAGGTACCGGTTGTGATAACCAAACCTGTCCGTGGTTATAAATACAGGAAACCCAGTAACGTTCACTATCCTGATTACTGTTCGTTGTGGTATCCCATATTTGCCTGTTTTCACCCTTTATTTTCTCTGTCTCTGGTTTTAGATCCACCCGGTTTTCAGGTTTTCCCTGCGACATCCCTACACCGTCCAACCACAGACGGGGTTCATAGCGGGAAGATTCCTGCCACGATGTAGGTACATCCGACTCCAGTACTGTCGTTGAGGATTTTATATTGATAAATACGGGGCAACTGACTTCCCACGCTGCAACAGATTGTGAATAAAACAACATATAACCCAATAACAGAGAAAAAA
The DNA here is from genome assembly GCF_013368855.2 of Escherichia sp. 93.0816. Taxonomy (NCBI): domain Bacteria; kingdom Pseudomonadati; phylum Pseudomonadota; class Gammaproteobacteria; order Enterobacterales; family Enterobacteriaceae; genus Escherichia; species Escherichia sp. 93.0816. The sequence continues at coordinate 13,421 of NZ_JABWNC020000031.1, forward strand.
TAAAACGCGTCTCCATAGCATCTATTCTCTACTCAATAACATAAAAAGCTTCCGCATTATTACTGGCATCAGGATAGGATCCATCACTGCGCATTCCGCCTTTTCTGGAGATTTTGCGCGCCGATACATTCGAGGCTTTACCTGTCCACTGGTCCATAACATAAATATACGAATCATCTTGTTCGAGATAGAAAGCAGCATGTTTATGAGCATCTTCCCTCGGTGGATATTTCCCATTCACAAAAGTCGCGATTGCTGTTCCTCTGCGGATCGATTTATCTCCGAAAACTTTCCGCCCCTGCTTCCACGTTCCGGTATGCCCTACATGTGCATATACCTGAACTAAGAACACACATTCCTTTCTGTCTCCTGCTCCCGCCATTCCCACCATTTCAGTGCCCTGCAATGAATCTACCAGGCCATAAACATATGCCATATCTCCCCCTGAGTATTATCTGACATCATTCATTAAAATATTCATAAAAATCAGGCATTACCCTGTTTTACTGACGGCAGTTTTGTGACCAGACGCAGCGACCCCGTTAATCCTTCAAGCTGGAAATGCGGGCGCAGGAAGAATTTGGCATCGTAATAACCCGGATTACCTTCCACTTCTTCCACCACCACTTCAGCAGCTGCCAGCGGCCGACGAGCTTTGGTTTCCTGTGAGGAGTTCACCGGATCGGCATCAACGTAGTTCATGATCCATTCATTGAGCCAGCGTTGCATATCTTCACGCTCTTTGAACGAACCGATCTTGTCGCGCACGATACATTTGAGAAAGTGCGCAAACCGCGAACAGGCGAACAGATATGGCAACCGGGCTGAGAGATTGGCGTTAGCCGTGGCATCTGGATCGTAATATTCCTGCGGCTTCTGTAGCGATTGTGCGCCAATAAAGGCGGCGTAATCAGAGTTTTTGCGATGGATAAGTGGGATAAAGCCATTTTTTGCCAGTTCTGCTTCTCGACGGTCAGAGATGGCGATTTCCGTCGGGCATTTCATATCCACGCCGCCGTCATCGGTCGGGAAGGTATGACAGGGCAGATTTTCCACCGCCCCACCAGATTCCACACCACGGATCAACGTACACCAACCGTAATGTTTGAAAGAACGGTTGATATTTACACCCATTGCATAGGCGGCATTGCTCCAGACATATTTGCTGTGATCTGCGCCATCCGCATCTTCTTCAAAATCAAACTCATCGACAGGGTTTGTTTTCGCACCATAAGGTAAACGGGAGAGAAAACGCGGCATCGTCAGGCCAATGTAACGAGAATCCTCGCTTTTACGCAGCGAGTTCCACGGTGCATATTCGAGGTTCTGGGTGACAATTTTGGTCAGGTCACGCGGGTTGGCCAGTTCCTGCCAGGAATCCATCTGCAACACTGATGGAGAGGCTCCGGCAATAAACGGCGCATGAGCTGAGGCTGCCACTTTGGCAATGGAGCCGAGCAGATCCACATCCGGTGGGGTGTGATCAAAATAATAATCCGCAATGATACAACCGTAGGGTTCTCCGCCTAACTGCCCATATTCGGCTTCATACAGCTTTTTGAACATGGGGCTTTGATCCCACGCGATCCCTTTGTAACGTTTCATATTTTTCCGCAATTCATCCTTCGAAAGGTTCATAAAGCGGATTTTTAATTTTTCATCGGTTTCAGTGTTGTAAACCAAATGTTCCATCCCACGCCAGGAGGACTCCAGTTTCTGAAATTCCGGATGACTCAGGATTAGCTTGATCTGTTCCGTTAATTTGAAATCGATCTGCTCAATAATCGTAGCAATACTTTTATAAGCATCGTCACTGACGGTGACAGAGTTTGCCAGCGCCTGTTGGGCCAGTGTCTGAACTGCAGCCTCAACAGCCTTTGCTGCTTGAGGTGTCTTGGGACGGAAGGCTTTATCCAGCAGCGAATCAAACTCCGTTTCCTGATAGGCAGTGGTTTGCGCAGTAGAGAGGTCGCCAGTCGCCAGAAGAGTATTGTTTACCATGAAAGTTCCTTAATAAAATCGCAGTTAGTCTGCTGTTCCCGTTTCACCTGATAAGACACTTTCCTGTTGAGCGACAGGTTTTGGCGCACTGGCCAGAGCTTTCAGTAACGTTGGGTCTTGTAATAGTTTGTTGATCAGATTTTCTGCTCCCGCTTTACCATCCATATAGGTTTGCAGGTTGGCAAGCTGAGTACGTGCTTCCAGCAACTGGTTCAGGGCATCCACCTTACGGGCAATCTGCGCAGGCGAAAAATCGTCCATATTCTCTAACGTGATATCGACCATTAACTGCCCTTCGCCCGTCAGCGTATTGGGGACAGCAAATGCCACGCGCGGCGCAATGGCTTTCATCCGCTCGTTGAAGTTATCGATATCAATATCAAGGAATTTACGATCGGTGACCGGTGGCAGTTCTTCGCGTGGTTTACCGGCCAGATCGGCCAGTACCGCCATGACAAACGGCAGTTCGATTTTTTTCTCGGAGCCGTAAATCTCAACGTCATACTCAATCTGTACACGGGGCGCGCGGTTGCGGGCAATAAACTTCTGCGCGCTATTGTTGATAGCCATAATCCTTCATTTCCTTATCAGTCAGCCGACGACACCAGGGGAGTGGTCCGACGGTACAGTTTAAAAATCATACGCAGAGAGTATTTTTATAATCTCTTTGTTTTCTTTGTATTTTTTTCGCAACACAGGGAGTGATTTCTTCGCCGGAGGACACCAGGTATCAACCCCTTTTTCGATGTCTCTTTTATCCTTCTCTGGTAAAGAACTGTCCCATTCACCAGCAAGATGCTGGCACATTTCCGCATTACTCAGAAAATGCTGCACATCCTGTGGTAAAGGCGGTTCCCCCTGAACACAGAAAGCGAACATCATTAACAGGAATGTCAACAACATCGGATAACGAAATGTCATACTTAATGTCCGTCAATTGACCAGCACATGAGATATGCTCTGGCGGGAGGGCGATATGTTGCAGAAATACAGCCCTTTGCACGCGCATTACCAGGCGTGCGCAAAAATTTATCTACCGATGCACAAGCAAATCATTGGTGGAAGAACCTCCAGGAAAGCGGCTAACCCACAACGCACCACTTAATTCTTTTGCAATAAGGATGTTCCATTAATCCGTTTCAAAAATAATCTGTTCATCCTCATCAACACGGATGCAGATTTGCGTGATAGCTGTTTTCTCTGTCATCGCCTGCAACCAGTAACGGGACAGTTGCGGCAGAATATGCTGCTCGATATAACCAATCAGCAAGCGTGCCCCTGTTTCGTGCATCGGGCAGTGCGCCACAATGTGCGTAATGAGTTCGTCGCCATAGATGAGTGAAACGCTATGCTGCTCTGCCATACGATCCATCAGTCTGCCAAGATGTAGACGGGCAATAACACCACGCGCCTTCTCATCCAACGGCAAATAAGGGATAACCGTCACCCGCCCCAGGAAAGCCGCTGGGAAATGTTTGCGTAACTCCGGCATTAACGCCTCTTTTAGCCCTGCTGAATCGGGCATCAGCGCCGGATCCTCATAGAGCTGGCTGATAAGCTCCGCACCTGCGTTAGTGGTCAACAACAGCGTGGTATTTTTGAAATCGATGTGGACACCTTCACCATCCTCCATCGCGCCTTTATCGAATACCTGGTAGAACAACTCGTGGACGTCGTGATGGGCTTTTTCAATTTCATCCAGCAATACCACGCTCCAGGGATGGCGGCGTACGGCTTCCGTCAACACGCCGCCTTCGCCATAGCCAACATAGCCGGGCGGCGCGCCTTTCAGCGTGGAAACGGTGTGAGACTCCTGAAACTCGCTCATATTGATAGTAATCAGATTCTGCTCACCGCCGTAGATTGCTTCTGCCAGCGCCAGCGCGGTCTCGGTCTTGCCAACACCGGACGGCCCGGCCAGCAAAAAGACGCCCACAGGTTTGCGCGGATCGCCTAACCCCGCCCGCGCAGTCTGGATACGCTCACCAATCTGCGCCAGAGCATCCATTTGCCCGGTAACACGTTGCGCCAGGCGGGCAGGTAGTTCCAGGATCTGGCTGGCTTCATCTTTTACCATGCGCCCAGCGGGAATGCCGGTCCAGTCGGAGACAATCGCCGCTACCACCGCCGCATTAACCTCCGGAAAAACGATGGGGTTTTCACCCTGCCAGACTCTTAATGCTGCTTCCGACTGTTGCAGTGTGGTTTCATCACGCTCGCCGGTTTCTGCAGCACGCAGCTTCTGTAATCTGTGAACCAGCTCCAGTTCTTGCTGCCAACGTTCATCCGCATCAAACAGTTCTCTTTTCAGCGATATAATCTGCGACGCCAGTGTGTCGCCTCGTTCTGCGCGGAGCCCCATTTTTTCCTGTTTTAATAGCAGCTCCTGCTCCATTTCGGCGGCTTTAAGCCGTTGACGCAGAAACTGGATATTTGCTGGTGGAGTGTGCAGCGACAGCGCCACGCGGGCTGCGGCTGTATCCAACAAACTGATGGCTTTGTCCGGTAGCTGTCGAGCCGGGATATAACGGTGAGAAAGCTGTACAGCAGCACGCACGGCCTCATCAAGGATCAGTACGTTATGGTGCTTTTCCAACGTGGTGACTAACCCGCGTACCATCTCAACAGCGGCGACCTCTTCCGGCTCTGCCACCTGCAACACCTGAAATCGCCGGGTCAATGCCGGATCTTTCTCTATATGGCGTTTATACTCACTCCAGGTGGTCGCCCCAATCGTTCGAAGACTGCCACGCGCCAGCGCCGGTTTCAGCAGGTTGGCAGCGTCACCTGTACCGGATGTACCTCCGGCGCCTACCAGGGTGTGAACCTCATCGACAAACAGAATCACCGGCTGCGGCGAGCACGCAGCCTCTTCCAGTAGCGCCTTCAGGCGGGATTCAAATTCGCCCTTCATGGACGCTCCGGCCAGCAGCGCCCCGACATCCAGCGACAGCAACCGCACGTTACGCAGTGAGGGCGGCACTTCCCCCTCGGCGATCGCCAGCGCGAACCCTTCCACCACAGCCGTTTTCCCGACGCCTGCCTCGCCAGTTAGCAACGGATTGTTCTGCCGACGGCGCAGCAGAATATCCGTCATAGTACGAATTTCGTGCTCGCGACCGGTGACTGGATCGATGCCACCTTCGCGAGCCTGTGCAGTCATGTCCTGACAGTATTTCGCCAGCGCGGATTTATTTCCTGCTGATTCACTGGAAAATGCCTGGCTGCTTTCTCCCGGAACCGCAGAATTCAAATCCGAACCATCATATGGAATCTCTGATATTTCAGGGGATGATGAGATTAAAGACGGAAGAATATCCAATAGCTCATTTACCGGTAACCCAGCCAATGGCGCACAGATATTTTTTAACACTCGATACAATTCTGGTGTGGTTAACCAGGCTAGTAGTAACCATCCGCTACGAATTTTGTGATCACCAAAACGGATGCTTGCCAACATCCAGGCTTTTTCAACAGAAAGATCTATATGGTGGGAAAAGTCATTAATTACGCTAGCTCCGGCAGGCAATATATCCAATTGCTGAATTAACGCATTCTCTACATCAAAAGATGTTATTTGGTAATGCCGAAGGACATGGTGAATATCATTCTCTGGTTGTTGTATTAGCTGATGCAACCAATGCGTTAGTTCGACATAAGGATTAGCGCGTAATTTACAGAACGTTGTCGCAGACTCCAAAGACCTGAATAAAGGTTTTGTTAGCTTTCCATATAGTGCACTGCGTGAAACAGGAGTGTCCATCTGTTACACCTGATGATGTAAGAACATATAAATGATACATAAACATAAATGTACCGATTAGAACTTCTAATTAATAGAATCATCAAAATTCCAGAATGAAACAATGATGCATATCACAGAACGCAATGTAATATAGCGGTTAGTATCTTTTTTATGATTTTTTTCAATACAGAAAATCAATTACATATACATTGTGTATATATTATATCAAAAATACCGCAATACATTTCCGCAGGAATTAATATTGATAAAACAAATTGTTCAGTATTACTTATCTAAAAAATTAAAATTATTATTCTATTGAAAAGAACACTCTATACAGTGATACGTAATGAAACGAAATATTATCTGGGGACTACAAAAAATACAGGCGCACGGGGTTACCGATAGCACAATTTACGCGACTGCAGGAACACAGATTATCTTCACCGTCAACGCGCCCTGGCTTCCTGTTTTTGAGGTGGATGAGAATGCGAAAATTGCTCTCAGCCTGACTCGCCATGAAGAGGCGTGGTGGATAATCAATCAGTCCGATGAATATTGTTGCACGGTAAATGATCAGATTGTCGAGCCGCATCACCGTATGCGCCTGAATGAAGGGGATCTGATTGAATGGGGATTATCTTCCTGGTGTCTTGTTCGTGACAATCCGACGTCTCTTGCTCCACGTGAGGAAAAGACGACACCACAGACTGCTGTTTCGCTGGAAACAATAAGCGAATATCTCGATCTTGACTGGTTTCGACAACAACAACGGCAGTCGCAAAATCCGTTCGATATCATTCCGGTTCATGGCACAGTCGCCACCGAAGGCAACCCAGGAACAGATACCCCACTAACCCTACTTTACCAGGAATACCGCCAGGCATTGTTGTCCCCTGAACAAGATATCCATCGTTATGCCGATCCATTTCCCCTTAATGAAGAGGCAGTTACGCTGGATCTGGCCTCATTGCGCAATCTGACCACTGAAGCTGATTCATTGCAGGATATGATCACAGGAGGGTTAAGTATTGACGCTATTCTCGATGTCCTGGATACCACCGGCGAAGGAGAAACGGTCTGGCCTACCGAAACGATTCTCCCCGATATTCTGCGCTTGCTTTCCCCGGAATACGCATCGGAAATGGTACATAGCACCGTCCTACCCGATCTGACACAGCGTGAGCACCGCATCATTGGCATTGACAGCCATTACCGGGTAAATCCGGTACAACACGGAGATATCCATCATGACAAACAATAACGTGCTACCGGCTACCTTGTCGGCGCTGCTGCGGAATTATTCTGTAGCGGAAGGTATTCAGATGGCTGAGCAACAAGTAAAGATGCACCCAACTAAGGCTTTACATCGGCACAGCCTGTTTCAGTTATTGTGCGTGATCGGCAACTGGTCACGAGCGCTGCAACAAATCCAACTGTGCGCCCGAATGGACGCAAATTATACCCGAGAAGCACAGGTATTTGGGGAGTTGATTCGCTGTGAGATATACCGCCAGTCCTGCTTTCATGGTGAACAACGCCCTGGTTTTATTCTCCCTCCGCCCGTCTGGATGGAGGATCTGCTTGTCGCCCTCGCCTGTAACGCCCGTGGTAAAACGTCAGATGCCGATGCCCACCGCAGCCGCGCGTTTGAGACCATAACAGACACAGCCGGACAGTGGAATGGTGGCACATTTGACTGGATAAGCGACAGCGACTCCCGTACCGGCCCAGTGCTGGAACTGGTCACTGGTGGCGTGTATATCTGGCTACCGCTTTCGCAAATTCGCTCACTGAAATCGCCCCCACCAGCGAGTCTGACCGATCTGATCTGGAAACCTGTCAATATCACACTTCACAATGGCGATGCGCATGGAGCCTGGCTATTTTCCCGCTACAGCGGTTCAGAAAAGGCCTCCGATACCCTGTGTCTGTGCCGCAAAACCGTCTGGCAGGATGGTTCCGGTGAAACCCTGGTGCAAGCACTGGGGCAAAAATGTGGCTCACCAGCCACGGAGATATCAGCCTGCTGGATTTGAGCACCTGCACCTTTAATTCACCTGAAGGCCAAGATGCATGAATGCCTCCCACCAGCGCCCGGACAAACACTTACTACCCACTCTGTTTGACCGCCTGTGCGACGACACCCCAAACCAGAAGCGCGACCACGATATCAGTGTTAGCCCAGCTCAGCTTAAAGAGATCATCCGCCGGGATTTGTCGTTTCTGCTCAACACCATCAGCCATGAAGATGATATTGATGCCGCGCGTTACCCGCAGGCGGCTGCTTCCGTAGTGAACTACGGCCTGCCGCCGCTGGCGGGGAGCTTTTTGTATGAACATAAGTGGGATGATATCCGCAGAGCCATTTTGCGTACTATTACCCGGTTTGAACCCCGGCTGAAGACCTCCACACTGCAAATCATCCCGCTACAGGATGAACAACGCCAGAATGGTCATAACACATTACAGTTTGAAATTTGCGGTGAGATCCTCACGCAGCCGTATCCGACAGCATTCCGGGTACGTAGTGCGCTGGATATGGAGCACAGCCGCATTACGTTTTATTAATATAGAGGGTGAGTGATGGATCCACGGCTACTGGAATACTACAACCGCGAATTGAGCTACCTGCGGGAAACGGGAGCCGAATTTGCCGCCCGTCATCCCAAAATCGCCGCCCGGCTGGGAATGCAGGGAGCGGATATTGCCGATCCGTATGTGGAACGTATGATCGAAGCTTTCAGCTTCCTGACCGCCCGCACGCAGCTTAAAATTGACGCTGAATTTCCCCGCTTCACCCAGCGTTTGTTGGAGGTCGTCAGTCCCAATTACATCACCCCTACCCCCTCAATGAGCGTGGCACAACTACATCCCGATCCGGAAGAAGGCGATTTGGCGAAGGGATTCACCGTCCCACGCAACACTGCCTTTTTTTCCTCCATTCCGGAAGGTGAAAGCGCCGCCTGCCAGTTTCGCAACAGCCAGGATGTGACACTGTGGCCGCTTGCCATCGAAGAGGCGCGCCTGACCGCCGCGCCGCCGGATATGCCCGCTCTGCACCGCTACCTGCCAGCTAACATTCACGTCGCCGGAGCACTACGCATTACCCTGCGCACCTTCGGTGAACTGACCTTCAGCCAGCTTGCCGGGCTGGACAGACTGCCGCTCTATCTCTGTGGCGAGGAGCGCACGGCCTCACACCTGTTCGAACTGCTGCACACCAGCGCCATTGCCACACTGGCAGGCGTTCCGGGTCATTTTGACGGCGTACTGGATGTGAACCTGAAACAGCCCGTCATGTACGAGGGTCTGGAGCCGGATCAAGGGCTATTGCCGCTGGCGTGGAATGTGTTCCACGGCCATAACCTGTTGCATGAATATTTTGCCTGCCCGGAACGCTTTTATTTTTTCACCCCGACGGGTCTGTCTGCCGGGTTACAAAAAATTCACAGCGGCGTGGCGGAAATTGTTATCTTACTGAACCGCCTGCCGCCAGACTGGCTGATCCACCAGACAAATGCTGCACAGTTCAGCCTGTTCTGTACCCCGGTGATCAACCTGTTTCCCCGCGTCACCGCCCGGATCGATATCACTCACAGCACGACGGAGCAGCACCTGGTGGTGGACAGGACCCATCCGCTCGACTATGAGGTGTTTTCGGTACAGGAAGTGGAAGGGTTGGAAGTCGACACCACGCGGAAGATGACATTTCGCCCGCTCTACCACACCCGCAATAATGATGAAGGCAATCATGGGCGTTATTTTTCCCTGCGCCGGGAGCCGCGTCGGTTGTCTGAGAACGCCCGCCGCTACGGCACCCGCACACCCTATACGGGCTCGGAAGTATTCCTGTCGCTGGTTGACCAGTATGAAGCCCCATACCCGGAAAATCTGCGCCATATCACCATCACTGCCATGGTCACCAACCGCGATCTGCCCTGTCTTATTGCACGCAATGGCCGGGACGATCTGACCGTAGATGCGGCCATCCCTGTGGCAGGCGTGGGGCTTATCCGTCCACCTCGTCCACCACAGCCACCACTGGCGGAACGTGAAATGGCCTGGCGGTTGATCCGCCAGTTATCCTTTAATTATCTGCCGCTGGCCGATCTGGATCACCGCACCGGCGGTCAGGCACTGCGCGATCTGCTGAACCTGTTTATTCCGGCGCATGACAGTCCGCAGTCGCGTCAGGTACGTAGCCTGATTGGCTGTAAAACAACGCCTGTTACCCGCCGTCTGCCCGGTTCCGGGCTGCTGGTCTATGGTCGCGGCGTCAGTTGTGAGCTGACGGTGGATGAGGACGGATTCTCTGGTATCAGCCCGTATCTGTTCGGTCTGGTGTTGGAGCAATATATCGCTCGTCATGTTTCCATTAATACCTTCTCGCAGATGACACTGCACAGTATGCAACGTGGGAAAATTATGACCTGGCCGGTCAGAGCCGGACTACGGGGAAGTGTATGAGCGGCGATTTCACCCAAGCGCAGAAAACGCCCTGGCGCTATGGTTTTCTGAACCTAATGCGCCGCGTGGATGTGCAGTTGTGTACCGTCCCTGCAGGTAGTGCCTGGCAACCAAGTATGGAAAAATTTCGCCTCGGACAAACACCTACACTGACCTTTGCGCCGCGAGAAATCGCCAGTGTGAGCTGGCAGCAAGGACGCCTGCACCTTAGCCTTTACAGCCTTGGACTGTGGGGACCGAACGGTCCGCTGCCACTGCACTACACCGAACTGGCGCGCAATCGGACCGAAAGCCGCTGCGATCCGACCCTGACCCGTTTTACCGATCTTTTTCATCACCGCTGGTTGACGCAGTTTTATCAGGCATGGCGCAGCGCCCAGTCCGCTGGAGGCGGTCTGGATAAACAGGAATATGACCGTTTTGCCTTTTATATCTCCAGCCTCAGCGGACAGGATTTACGGGAAAGTGCAGACAGCTCGCTGCCGGATCACGTTCGCCTGGCGGCATCGGCCCATCTGGTGCGCGAATCCCGCAACCCGGACGGCTTGGCCGCCACGCTGGCGCACTATTTCAGAGTGCCTTTCCGAATACAAGAGTATGTCCTGCACTGGATAACTGTGGCTGATGATGAAATTACCCGACTGGGGATGCCAGCCCCCTCTTCCGTCATTGGCAACGGCGCACTCATCGGCCAGGCCGTGCCGGACATGCAGTATAAGTTCCGGCTGGTGATTGGCCCGCTGACACTGGCTGACTACCGGCGTTTCCTGCCTGGTGGTAATAACCTGCCAGTACTAACGGAACTGGTTCGCGCATTTACTGGGTTTGAATACTGCTGGGAAATTGAGCTACAGCTTAAACCACACGCAGCCCCTCCGGCTGTTACTGGCGGTCCATATCAGCTTGGCTGGACCGCCTGGGCAGGGAAAGCCCTGCACGGCAACCCGGTGACGGGCATGATTTTCGAACCTGAACACTATCTGGCACACTGAGGATAATTTAATGGATACCCCCCTGTCTGACCCTATTTCGGCTGAATGCCCCTGCGGCCCGGATCTAGAGTATGATCCAGAGTACTTGTTGCTGTTCACCCGCGCCTTAGCGCGTGAAGAGGCACAATATGGCGATTTTGTTAGTACGCCGGAAACCATTAACTGGGCGGAGCTTGAGCGAGACGCCCACCGCCTGCTGGCGCGCAGCAAAGATATCCGCATCCTGGTGATCCTACTGCGCTGCCGCATCCATCAGGGTGGAGCCAGAGGGCTGGTGGAGACACTCACGCTCCTGGAAACGTTGTGTGCCACGAACCCGGACACCATCCATCCACAACTGCTTGCGGCTGAAGATACCACCGCCGAAGATGCGGCTGTAGCACGCAGTAACGCGCTGTCGGCGCTACTGGACCACGAAGGCGTAATGGCAGACATTCGTGGCATTACGCTATCAAACAACGCCGCCATGCGCCTTCAGGTTCGGGATGTGGAACGTTCGCTGTCTGCATCACGGCCGGCGGATGCGCTGGCACCGGAATCAGTACGTCAGCAACTGGCCGACCTGGAAGCACGCGGCGCACTGCCGCTGGACGCATTTCGCCAGGCCGCCGAGATCACTGAGCGACTGCAACACCATGCTCGTGAAACGCTCAATGACCTGGCTCCGGACTTTTCGCGTCTGACGCAACTGCTGACCCTGTTACCAGGGGCGGTACAGACCACTACGCCAGAAATCCCACAACCAAAACCACAGGCTGATCAGCCGAAGTATGCTGCTATCGATAATACCGGACTGACACTAGCAGAGCATGTCGCTCCCACAGTGGATATACCAGCCGAAACGACCGCAAAGATCATCGCAGAGCCACAGCAAATCAGCGATCGGAACGACGCACTGAAACGCCTGCGAGTCATCCGCCGCTGGTTTGAGCACAGTGAACCAAGCAGTCCGACCATTCCCTTGTTGCGCCAGGCTGAACGACTGGTCGGAAAACGCTTTTCGGAGATAATCAATGAAGTTCCAGCAGAACTGCTGGAGAAGTGGGATGCGCAGGAATAACCAAAATGACCAGAATTTATAACTACTGGTCATTATATGGTGTAACTATTTTCTGGATTATATCCATTTAACTTCCGGGGTGAAAAATCCCGAAAGCCAGAAACGACAAAAGCCTGAACCATTACTGATTCAGGCTTTCTAAATATTGGCGGAACGGACGGGACTCGAACCCGCGACCCCCTGCGTGACAGGCAGGTATTCTAACCGACTGAACTACCGCTCCGCGTTGTGTTCCGTTGGGAACGAGGCGAATATTACGGATTGCCTCGACCTTCGTCAACGCTTTTTCTCATCTTTTGAATCGTTTGCTGCAAAAATCGCCCAACGCATTATTTTTAGCGCCTTTAACGGTTAATTATGCCCGCCAAAGGCAACTTCCGCCCTTCTTCTGCACCAGATCGAGACGGGCTTCATGCGCTGCAAGCTCTTCATCAGTCGCAAAAACAACGCGTAATTTACTTGCCTGGCGCACAATGCGCTGAATTGTTGCTTCACCTTGTTGCTGTTGTGTTTCACCTTCCATCGCAAAAGCCATCGACGTTTGGCCACCGGTCATCGCCAGATAAACTTCCGCAAGGATCTGGGCATCGAGTAATGCCCCGTGCAACGTACGCTTGCTGTTATCTATTTCGTAGCGGGCGCATAACGCATCGAGGCTGTTGCGCTTACCAGGAAACATTTTCCTCGCCACCGCAAGGCTATCGGTGACCTTACAGAAGGTATTGGTCTTCGGAATATCGCGCTTGAGCATCGAAAACTCGTAGTCCATAAAGCCGATATCGAACGCTGCGTTATGGATCACCAGCTCCGCGCCACGAATATAATCCATGAACTCATCAGCTACTTCGGCAAACGTAGGCTTATCGAGCAAAAACTCATCGGCAATACCATGTACGCCAAAGGCTTCCGGGTCCACCAGCCGATCGGGCTTGAGATAAACGTGAAAGTTATTGCCCGTCAGTCGACGGTTCACCACTTCAACGGCACCAATCTCAATAATCCTGTGGCCTTCATAGTGCGCACCAATCTGGTTCATACCGGTGGTTTCGGTATCGAGAACGATCTGGCGTGTAATTGCAGTGCTCATAGCGGTCATTTATGTCAGACTTGTCGTTTACAGTTCGATTCAATTACAGGAAGTCTACCAGAGATGCTTAAACAGGTAGAAATTTTCACCGATGGTTCGTGTCTGGGTAATCCCGGACCTGGGGGTTACGGCGCTATTTTACGTTATCGCGGACGCGAGAAAACCTTTAGCGCAGGCTACACCCGCACCACCAATAACCGTATGGAGTTGATGGCTGCTATTGTCGCGCTGGAAGCGTTAAAAGAACATTGCGAAGTCATTTTGAGTACCGACAGCCAGTATGTCCGCCAGGGGATTACCCAGTGGATCCATAACTGGAAAAAACGTGGCTGGAAAACCGCAGACAAAAAACCGGTAAAAAATGTCGATCTCTGGCAACGTCTTGATGCCGCGCTGGGTCAGCATCAAATCAAATGGGAATGGGTAAAAGGCCATGCCGGACACCCGGAAAACGAACGCTGTGATGAACTGGCTCGTGCTGCGGCGATGAATCCCACGCTGGAAGATACGGGCTATCAAGTCGAAGTTTAAGCCTGTAGTTTACGACATTGCCGGGTGGCACCGACTGCCTGGCGAATTCGCGGTTTATTTTTACTCTGTTTCATCGGATTTAGCGTTAAAGGAATAGTCCGTTTTCGGGCAACAATAAGTTGTAAGCAACCAAGCGCAGGAATGTGCGTGCTCAATAGTTTTCCACCGTGCTTGTTCCACGGGAGAACATGGAAACGGCTGGCGTGTAGCACTTCAAAATTCAACAAAGAGAGCCAGTCCAGTTGCCGCATCAGAGTAAACATCCGGCTGTTATAGGGCGATGTTTTTCGCAATACCGGCACAAGTTTGCGTAATCCCATTAAACTGATGGGATTGAAGCCGCTAATAACCAGCCAGCCATCATCAATCAATACCCTATCGGCTTCGCGCAATAAACGATGCGGATCGGTGCACCACGGCAATGTATGCGCCAGTAGACAAACATCGACGGATTTATCGGCAAAAGGAAGATGAAGTGGGTCCGCCTGCACCTGGACGGGCGTTCCTTGCGCAGAAACATTCACTTGATGAGAAACCGCGCACGCTTCGCAATTGATTTCTGCGCTTAAATTGCCAATCTTAAGCAGATGAAAGCCATACATTTTAGCGAACCACGGGTTGAGCTGGCGTTCCAGCGCCTTGCGATAAAGCTCTCCCCAGGGCAAATCGCCCCAGCAATCAGGAGCCACGACAGTTTGAGGGGTCCTTGCCGGTTTCATCACAACCTTCCGTTTCGCACTGAGAGGTAATATATGAATCTTAACAGTATTTCCGCCTTTGATGACAATTACATCTGGGTTTTGTCTGATGAAGCAGGTCGTTGCCTGATTGTCGATCCAGGAGAGGCAGAACCCGTATTAAAGGCGATTTCAGCTAACAACTGGCAACCAGTAGCGATTTTCCTCACCCACCATCACCACGATCACGTTGGCGGTGTAAAAGAACTAGTAGAAAAGTATCCGCAAATTGTGGTGTATGGGCCAGAAGAGACACAAGATAAGGGAACAACGCAGGTAGTCAAAGATGGCGATACTGCCTTCGTTTTGGGGCATGAATTTAGTGTAATTGCTACGCCAGGTCACACTTTAGGACATATCTGTTACTTTAGTGAACCTTATCTATTTTGTGGCGACACTCTGTTTTCTGGCGGTTGCGGTAGACTATTCGAAGGCACTGCATCACAGATGTATCAATCACTTAAAAAATTAAGTGAACTTCCTGACGATACCCTGGTGTGTTGCGCTCACGAATATACTTTATCAAATATGAAGTTTGCTTTGAGCATTCTTCCGCACGATTTGTCTATAAATGATTATTATCGTAAAGTTAAGGAGTTACGGGCAAAAAATCAAATAACACTACCCGTAATTCTGAAAAATGAGCGGCAAAATAATGTTTTTTTGAGAACAAAAGATATTGATTTAATTAATGTAATTAATAAAGAAACATTATTGCAACAACCTGAAGAACGTTTTGCCTGGTTAAGGTCAAAGAAAGATAGATTCTGATAAAACTTTCTTGTCATCGGCTTCGTTCGCCGTTATGATCGGTCGTCTTTTAAGCAACTATTGACACACACATGAAGGCAAAAGCGATATTACTCGCCTCTGTCCTGCTCGTGGGTTGCCAGAGTACTGGTAACGTTCAACAGCACGCACAGAGCCTTTCTGCAGCTGGTCAAGGGGAAGCAGCAAAGTTTACAAGTCAGGCACGATGGATGGACGATGGGACGTCTATCGCGCCGGATGGTGACTTGTGGGCTTTCATAGGCGACGAGCTAAAGATGGGAATTCCGGAAAACGACCGGATTCGCGAACAGAAACAGAAATATTTACGCAATAAGAGCTATCTCCACGATGTAACTTTACGGGCAGAGCCGTATATGTACTGGATAGCCGGGCAAGTTAAAAAACGTAACATGCCTATGGAACTGGTACTACTACCCATAGTGGAGAGCGCTTTTGATCCTCACGCGACGTCTGGCGCCAATGCCGCAGGCATCTGGCAGATCATTCCGAGCACGGGGCGCAATTATGGTTTGAAACAGACCCGCAATTATGACGCGCGTCGCGATGTTGTTGCTTCAACAACTGCCGCGCTGAACATGATGCAGCGTCTGAACAAGATGTTTGATGGCGACTGGCTTTTGACCGTAGCGGCTTATAACAGCGGCGAAGGTCGAGTGATGAAGGCAATTAAAACGAACAAAGCGCGTGGGAAATCCACGGACTTCTGGTCGTTACCGTTGCCGCAGGAAACGAAGCAGTACGTGCCTAAGATGCTGGCATTGAGTGATATTCTCAAAAACAGCAAGCGTTATGGTGTACGTCTGCCGACGACCGATGAAAGCCGTGCTCTGGCGCGTGTACACCTGAGTAGCCCGGTTGAAATGGCGAAGGTTGCAGATATGGCGGGAATTTCCGTCAGCAAACTGAAGACCTTCAACGCTGGCGTGAAAGGCTCCACGCTGGGCGCAAGTGGTCCACAGTACGTGATGGTGCCAAAGAAACATGCAGATCAACTGCGTGAATCTCTGGCTTCAGGCGAAATTGCTGCCGTACAGTCGACACTGGTTGCCGACAATACGCCGCTTAATAGCCGCGTTTACACCGTACGCTCTGGCGACACGCTTTCAAGCATCGCTTCACGTCTCGGCGTAAGCACAAAGAATTTGCAGCAGTGGAACAATCTGCGCGGTTCTAAGCTGAAACCAGGTCAAAGTCTGACAATTGGCGCTGGTAGTAGCGCACAGCGGTTGGCAAACAACAGCGATAGCATTACGTATCGTGTTCGCAAAGGTGATTCGCTTTCAAGCATTGCTAAGCGTCACGGCGTAAACATCAAAGATGTGATGCGCTGGAACAGCGATACAGCGAATCTGCAACCAGGCGATAAGCTGACGTTGTTTGTGAAAAACAACAACATGCCAGATTCCTGACAAACCAGATAAT
Organism: Escherichia sp. 93.0816; assembly: GCF_013368855.2. Taxonomy (NCBI): domain Bacteria; kingdom Pseudomonadati; phylum Pseudomonadota; class Gammaproteobacteria; order Enterobacterales; family Enterobacteriaceae; genus Escherichia; species Escherichia sp. 93.0816. The sequence goes on from NZ_JABWNC020000031.1 coordinate 30,258, forward strand.
AAAAAAGGCACCGATTCCCCCGGTGCCTTTTTTATTTATGCTGCTTTATGTGCTTCTAGCATGATGATATCACTGGTGAAAGAGCCGTCATTCTGCAAGGCAAAATACGTTCTCACCTCTGTCGATGCGCTCTGTTGGTAAACGCGAATAGCATCTACTAACACTTCTGGCGTACGCATTCTCGCAACCCACGAAGAGAATTCCAGAGGCAATTTATCGGTGATCAAATTATCGACAAGCAGATAGGCTTCATTGATTAACGTCAACCACTCACCGCTGGCGTAATTACGCACGTGAGAGGCATCGCGCAATGCTTCTACCGTCTGTAACCAAATGTCGCGTACCGGGTAACCCGGTGACATGACGTCCATCACAATCAGCCTACCGCCGGGTTTCAGCACCCGATTCACTTCACGCAATGCCGCACCGACATCATGCCAGTGGTGGGCAGAATAACGACTAATAACAATATTAAAGGTGTGATCGGCAAAAGGCAGGCTTTCGGCATACCCCTGGCGAGTGGTGATATTTTTCAGTTGTCGGGTATCTGCAGCCTGTGCAACAACATCCAGCATTTGGGAAGATAAGTCATACGCCACCACTTCCTGCACGTTTTGCGCAGCGACAAAGCTGGCATGTCCTGCTCCACAGCCCATATCAAGTACGCAAGCGTCAGGATACTCTGCCAGACACGCCGCCAGGCGCTGTAAGTCACGCCCGGATGCATGCACGGCACTGGTTAAATATTCACTGGCCTGCGAGCTAAATTGCTTTTCTACGTGCTCATGGTGGGATTGTGTTGTCATTGCACTGTCCTTTTGTTGTTTGAGTATAAAAAGGCAGCGCCAAACGTTGGTCTGCCCTGTGGCAGACCTGACATACCTTATTTATCAGGCTTGCCGGGACTGAATTCAACGAGTAGCGGATTGTGATCAGAAGCGCGCGTAACCAGTACGGAAGCTTCGCTGACATTCAGACCACGGTAGAAAACAAAATCGAGCGGGCGACCAAACGCCCGGCGGCGCTGATCATCAGTAAAACGCACCTGGCGCAGCGACATTTCTCGCGCAAAGCGATATAAAGCGTTCATCCTTCTACGGCTCCAGGCATTGAAATCTCCCGCCATAATGACCGGACCACTGTGGTGGGCTATCTGATCGCCAATAGGAAGCAACTGCTTACTATAAACATCCACGCCCAAACTGAAGTTGACCGCATGAATATTGACTACCATCAACAGGCGGGTGTCAGGTAATGGATAGACCGTCACCAGTGCCGATTTCGCCAGACGTAAAATAGGCTCACGTTCGCGTAACGGGCAACAATACACCGGATGCGCTGCCGAAAGGGTCATTACGCCGGAAGGATGTTGTGGCAGAACAAAAGCGGGCACCTGATCGGCAGCAAGATAGTTAGCGGTCGCAAACTGCACTAACTCTGGCGTTGTCTGCGCTTCCTGCAATAACACCAGATGTGCATCTTTGCCGTAGTTCTTTAATACCGACAACCATTCAGCGCGTTGCTGTTTGTATATGTTCCACACCAGGATCCGAATACGCTCTTCAGTACTTAACGGTTCTCCGGGTGGTAATGCCTGGCCGATGCTCGCAAATGACCCCGGCGGTAAGATCCTTTCCGCAGGTTGTCCGGCAACATAGCGCATGGCATAGGTATTTTTTCGCACTTTTGACTTTGAAACCTCTATTACGTCAACCCTTCCACACTCGGGAGGGTTCTACTGTTATAGGGATTTTAGCTCACTCTTTCAACGAGCAATTGTATATTGTTATGTAAGCAAGTGCTTACACCACACAGAATTTTGCTCATTATTGAGAACATTAAATCGGATGACATATTACGTATCCTGATGGTTTAATGACAAATAAATTCAAAATATCTCTTCTATTTTGCAACAGGAGCAAAAATGAAAGCCACGTCGGAAGAACTCGCCATTTTTGTTTCGGTCGTTGAAAGCGGCAGCTTTAGCCGGGCAGCGGAACAATTAGGGCAAGCAAACTCAGCGGTAAGCCGGGCGGTGAAAAAGCTGGAGATGAAACTTGGCGTTAGCCTGCTTAATCGGACCACGCGACAACTTAGCCTGACGGAAGAAGGCGAGCGTTATTTTCGTCGCGTACAGTCAATTTTGCAGGAGATGGCAGCGGCAGAATCAGAAATTATGGAGACGCGTAATACACCGCGCGGACTGTTACAGATCGATGCCGCAACTCCTGTGGTGCTGCACTTTCTGATGCCGTTGATTAAGCCTTTCCGTGAACGCTATCCGGAAGTCACTTTATCGCTAGTCTCCTCCGAAACGATCATTAATTTGATCGAAAGAAAAGTGGATGTCGCGATTCGCGCCGGTACGTTAACGGATTCCAGCTTACGAGCCAGGCCGCTATTTAACAGTTATCGAAAAATTATCGCCTCCCCCGACTATATTGCCCGCTACGGGAAGCCAGAAACTATCGACGATTTAAAGCAACATGTTTGCCTGGGATTCACTGAACCCGCTTCCCTCAATACCTGGCCGATAGCCTGTAGCGATGGACAATTACATGAAGTGAAGTACGGTTTGTCGTCCAATAGCGGGGAAACCTTGAAACAGCTTTGCCTGAGTGGCAACGGGATTGCGTGTTTGTCCGACTATATGATTGACAGAGAAATTGCTCGTGGTGAACTGGTGGAGTTAATGGCAGATAAAGTGTTGCCAGTGGAAATGCCATTCAGTGCCGTTTATTACAGCGACCGAGCGGTAAGTACTCGCATCCGGGCCTTTATCGATTTCCTTAGCGAGCATGTAAAAACAGCTCCCGAAGGAGCTGTCAGAGAGGCTTAATCCCATTCAGGAGCCAGACCTTCCGGACTAACCAGGCGGTCGTTACAATCCAGTGCGGCGATCGCTTTTTTATCTTCTGCATCAAGCTGTAAACTTTGTGCCTTAAGGTTACTTTCCAGGTTTTCACGTTTAGTAGAAGACGGTATTACTGAGTAGCCTTCCCCCATTGCCCACGCCAGAATTACTTGTGCCGGGGTCGCATTGTGTTTCTCTGCTATGCGAGCAATAACCTCATCTTTCAGTGCATTACCATAAGCCAGCGTCATATAGGAAGTAATATGAATGCCGTGCTGTTTAGCCCAATCGACCACTTTACGGTTTTGCAGATAAGGAGAGAGTTCAATCTGGTTGGTAGCGATGTTTTCAGCGCCAACAGCAGCAATTGCCTTTTCCATCAACGGGATCGTGAAGTTGGAAATACCGATTTCACGCGTCAGCCCTTGTTTTTTCGCTTCCAGCAACGCCTGCATATACTCTCCAACAGAGACTTCATCGTTTGGTGACGGCCAGTGGATGAGCGTCAGATCAACATAATCGGTACGCAATTTTTGCAGGCTTTCTTTCAGACTCGGGATCAATTTATCTTTGCTGAGATTTTCAATCCAGATTTTAGTGGTGATGTAGAGTTCATGACGCGGCACACCACTTTCTGCAATCGCCTGACCTACGGCAGCTTCGTTATCATAGATTTGTGCGGTATCAATTGCGCGATAACCAAGTTCAAGCGCCGTTTTCACAGATGAAATAACAACGTCGTCTTTGAGACGGAAAGTACCTAAACCAAATGCAGGGATAGCCATAATATGCCTCTTTTAATGCTATTTTCGTTAACTGAGGTGATTATGGGCTTTAGACTGTTGCGAAAAAAGGGCGTAAAATGCAGAGGATTTTTGCGATTTTAGCAATAATAGAAATACACACGAAAAAAAACCTCGAGCGTTAACTCGAGGCTTCTTAATAAGTGGCGGAACGGACGGGACTCGAACCCGCGACCCCCTGCGTGACAGGCAGGTATT
>NZ_JABWNC020000032.1:0-30771 GCF_013368855.2 Escherichia sp. 93.0816
CGGGCGACAACATCAAAATGGTTGTTACCCTGATCCACCCGATCGCGATGGACGATGGCCTGCGTTTCGCAATCCGTGAAGGCGGCCGTACCGTTGGCGCGGGCGTTGTAGCTAAAGTTCTGAGCTAATTGCCGATAACATTTGACGCAATGCGCAATAAAAGGGCATCATTTGATGCCCTTTTTGCACGCTTTCGTACCAGAACCTGGCTCATCAGTGATTTTCTTTGTCATAATCATTGCTGAGACAGGCTCTGTTGAGGGCGTATAATCCGAAAAGCGAATACGCGTTTCGATTTGGTTTGCCTCGCTATCGCGGGGTGAAAATGTTTGTAGAATACTTCTGACAGGTTGGTTTATGAGTGCGAATACCGAAGCTCAAGGAAGCGGGCGCGGCCTGGAAGCGATGAAGTGGGTCGTTGTGGTGGCATTGCTCCTGGTGGCAATCGTCGGCAACTACCTTTATCGCGACATTATGCTGCCGCTGCGTGCGCTGGCCGTAGTAATTCTGATTGCTGCAGCGGGTGGTGTCGCGCTGTTAACGACAAAAGGTAAAGCAACCGTTGCTTTTGCCCGTGAAGCGCGTACCGAAGTCCGTAAGGTCATTTGGCCGACTCGCCAGGAAACATTGCACACCACGCTGATTGTGGCTGCGGTTACCGCAGTAATGTCACTGATCCTGTGGGGACTGGATGGTATTCTGGTTCGCCTGGTATCCTTTATCACTGGCCTGAGGTTCTGAGATGTCTGAAGCTCCTAAAAAGCGCTGGTACGTCGTTCAGGCGTTTTCCGGTTTTGAAGGCCGCGTAGCAACGTCGCTGCGTGAGCATATCAAATTACACAACATGGAAGAGTTGTTTGGCGAAGTCATGGTTCCGACTGAAGAAGTCGTTGAGATCCGTGGCGGTCAGCGTCGCAAAAGCGAACGCAAATTCTTCCCTGGCTACGTCCTCGTTCAGATGGTGATGAACGACGCGAGCTGGCACCTGGTGCGCAGCGTACCGCGTGTGATGGGCTTCATCGGCGGTACTTCCGATCGTCCTGCGCCAATCAGCGATAAAGAAGTTGATGCGATTATGAACCGCCTGCAGCAGGTTGGTGATAAGCCGCGTCCGAAAACGCTGTTTGAACCGGGTGAAATGGTTCGTGTTAATGATGGTCCGTTCGCTGACTTCAACGGTGTCGTTGAAGAGGTGGATTACGAGAAGTCTCGTCTGAAAGTCTCTGTTTCTATCTTCGGTCGTGCGACCCCGGTAGAGCTGGACTTCAGCCAGGTTGAAAAAGCCTAATCTAGCGATCAAAAAAGCGGCGATTAAATCGTTGCACAAGGCGTGAGATTGGAATACAATTTCGCGCCTTTTGTTTTTATGGGCCTTGCCCGTAAAACGATTTTTTATATCACGGGGAGCCTCTCAGAGGCGTTATTACCCAACTTGAGGAATTTATAATGGCTAAGAAAGTACAAGCCTATGTCAAGCTGCAGGTTGCAGCTGGTATGGCTAACCCGAGTCCGCCAGTAGGTCCGGCTCTGGGTCAGCAGGGCGTAAACATCATGGAATTCTGCAAAGCGTTCAACGCAAAAACTGATTCCATCGAAAAAGGTCTGCCGATTCCGGTAGTTATCACCGTTTACGCTGACCGTTCTTTCACTTTCGTTACCAAGACTCCGCCGGCAGCAGTTCTGCTGAAAAAAGCGGCTGGTATCAAGTCTGGTTCCGGTAAGCCGAACAAAGACAAAGTGGGTAAAATTTCCCGCGCTCAGCTGCAGGAAATCGCGCAGACCAAAGCTGCCGACATGACTGGTGCCGACATTGAAGCGATGACTCGCTCCATCGAAGGTACTGCACGTTCCATGGGCCTGGTAGTGGAGGACTAAGAAATGGCTAAACTGACCAAGCGCATGCGTGTTATCCGCGAGAAAGTTGATGCGACCAAACAGTACGACATCAACGAAGCTATCGCTCTGCTGAAAGAGCTGGCGACTGCTAAATTCGTAGAAAGCGTGGACGTTGCTGTTAACCTCGGCATCGACGCTCGTAAATCTGACCAGAACGTACGTGGTGCAACTGTACTGCCGCACGGTACTGGCCGTTCCGTTCGCGTAGCTGTATTTACCCAGGGCGCAAACGCTGAAGCTGCTAAAGCTGCAGGCGCTGAACTGGTAGGTATGGAAGATCTGGCTGACCAGATCAAGAAAGGCGAAATGAACTTTGACGTTGTTATTGCTTCTCCGGATGCAATGCGCGTTGTTGGCCAACTGGGCCAGGTTCTGGGTCCGCGCGGCCTGATGCCAAACCCGAAAGTGGGTACTGTAACTCCGAACGTTGCTGAAGCGGTTAAAAACGCTAAAGCTGGCCAGGTTCGTTACCGTAACGACAAAAACGGCATCATCCACACCACCATCGGTAAAGTGGACTTTGACGCTGACAAACTGAAAGAAAACCTGGAAGCTCTGCTGGTTGCGCTGAAAAAAGCAAAACCGACTCAGGCGAAAGGCGTGTACATCAAGAAAGTTAGCATCTCCACCACCATGGGTGCAGGTGTTGCAGTTGACCAGGCCGGCCTGAGCGCTTCTGCAAACTAATGCCTTTACGTGGGCGGTGATTTTGTCTACAATCTTACCCCCACGCATGCTAACGAAAGTTAGCAGCTAAAAAGATTTGTTCGTTGGAGCCTGGCCTATCCAGGCCTCCGTCGAAGACCGCAGGAGTTTCGCAAGAAACTTAATCCCCTGCGTAGACGGTGACAGAACGCTAAGATTATTCTTTTATATTCTGGCTTGTTTCTGCTCACCGTAATTAAGACGCTCTCTCCATTTGGAGGAGTGAAGTGAGTTCCAGAGATTTTCTCTGGCAAACATCCAGGAGCAAAGCTAATGGCTTTAAATCTTCAAGACAAACAAGCGATTGTTGCTGAAGTCAGCGAAGTAGCCAAAGGCGCGCTGTCTGCAGTGGTTGCGGATTCCCGTGGCGTGACTGTAGATAAAATGACTGAACTGCGTAAAGCAGGTCGCGAAGCTGGCGTATACATGCGTGTTGTTCGTAACACCCTGCTGCGCCGTGCTGTTGAAGGTACTCCGTTCGAGTGCCTGAAAGACGCGTTTGTTGGTCCGACCCTGATTGCATACTCTATGGAACACCCGGGCGCTGCAGCTCGTCTGTTCAAAGAGTTCGCGAAAGCGAATGCAAAATTTGAGGTCAAAGCCGCTGCCTTTGAAGGTGAGCTGATCCCGGCGTCTCAGATCGACCGCCTGGCAACTCTGCCGACCTACGAAGAAGCAATTGCACGCCTGATGGCAACCATGAAAGAAGCTTCGGCTGGCAAACTGGTTCGTACTCTGGCTGCTGTACGCGATGCGAAAGAAGCTGCTTAATCGCAGTTATCTTTTTAACGCATTCGCTTACGTATAAACTTATTCTGATATTCAGGAACAATTTAAATGTCTATCACTAAAGATCAAATCATTGAAGCAGTTGCAGCTATGTCTGTAATGGACGTTGTAGAACTGATCTCTGCAATGGAAGAAAAATTCGGTGTTTCCGCTGCTGCTGCTGTAGCTGTAGCTGCTGGCCCGGTTGAAGCTGCTGAAGAAAAAACTGAATTCGACGTAATTCTGAAAGCTGCTGGCGCTAACAAAGTTGCTGTTATCAAAGCAGTACGTGGCGCAACTGGCCTGGGTCTGAAAGAAGCTAAAGACCTGGTAGAATCTGCACCGGCTGCTCTGAAAGAAGGCGTGAGCAAAGACGACGCAGAAGCACTGAAAAAAGCTCTGGAAGAAGCTGGCGCTGAAGTTGAAGTTAAATAAGCCAACCCTTCCGGTTGCAGCCTGAGAAATCAGGCTGATGGCTGGTGACTTTTTAGTCACCAGCCTTTTTGCGCTGTAAGGCGCCAGTAGCGTTTCACACTGTTTGACTACTGCTGTGCCTTTCAATGCTTGTTTCTATCGACGACTTAATATACTGCGACAGGACACCCGTTCTGTGTAAATCGCAATGAAATGGTTTAAGCGTGATAGCAACAGGCATTGCGGAAAGTGTTCCATTTTCCGGTCAACAAAATAGTGTTGCACAAACTGTCCGCTCAATGGACAGATGGGTCGACTTGTCAGCGAGCTGAGGAACCCTATGGTTTACTCCTATACCGAGAAAAAACGTATTCGTAAGGATTTTGGTAAACGTCCACAAGTTCTGGATGTACCTTATCTCCTTTCTATCCAGCTTGACTCGTTTCAGAAATTTATCGAGCAAGATCCTGAAGGGCAGTATGGTCTGGAAGCTGCTTTCCGTTCCGTATTCCCGATTCAGAGCTACAGCGGTAATTCCGAGCTGCAATACGTCAGCTACCGCCTTGGCGAACCGGTGTTTGACGTCCAGGAATGTCAAATCCGTGGCGTGACCTATTCCGCACCGCTGCGCGTTAAACTGCGTCTGGTGATCTATGAGCGCGAAGCGCCGGAAGGCACCGTAAAAGACATTAAAGAACAAGAAGTCTACATGGGCGAAATTCCGCTCATGACAGACAACGGTACCTTTGTTATCAACGGTACTGAGCGTGTTATTGTTTCCCAGCTGCACCGTAGTCCAGGCGTCTTCTTTGACTCCGACAAAGGTAAAACCCACTCTTCGGGTAAAGTGCTGTATAACGCGCGCATCATCCCTTACCGTGGTTCCTGGCTGGACTTCGAATTCGATCCGAAGGACAACCTGTTCGTACGTATCGACCGTCGCCGTAAACTGCCTGCGACAATCATTCTGCGTGCCCTGAACTACACCACAGAGCAGATCCTCGACCTGTTCTTTGAAAAAGTTATCTTTGAAATCCGTGATAACAAGCTGCAGATGGAACTGGTGCCGGAACGCCTGCGTGGTGAAACCGCATCTTTCGACATCGAAGCTAACGGTAAAGTGTACGTAGAAAAAGGCCGCCGTATTACTGCGCGCCACATTCGCCAACTGGAAAAAGACGACGTCAAACTGATCGAAGTCCCGGTTGAGTACATCGCAGGTAAAGTGGTTGCTAAAGACTACATTGATGAGTCTACCGGCGAGCTGATCTGTGCAGCGAACATGGAGCTGAGCCTGGATCTGCTGGCTAAGCTGAGCCAGTCTGGTCACAAGCGTATCGAAACGCTGTTTACTAACGATCTGGATCACGGCCCATATATCTCTGAAACCTTACGTGTCGACCCAACTAACGACCGTCTGAGCGCACTGGTAGAAATCTACCGCATGATGCGTCCTGGCGAGCCGCCGACCCGTGAAGCTGCTGAAAGCCTGTTCGAGAACCTGTTCTTCTCTGAAGACCGCTATGATCTGTCTGCGGTTGGTCGTATGAAGTTCAACCGTTCTCTGCTGCGCGAAGAAATCGAAGGTTCCGGTATCCTGAGCAAAGACGACATCATTGATGTTATGAAAAAGCTCATCGATATCCGTAACGGTAAAGGCGAAGTCGATGATATCGACCACCTCGGCAACCGTCGTATCCGTTCCGTTGGCGAAATGGCGGAAAACCAGTTCCGCGTTGGCCTGGTACGTGTAGAGCGTGCGGTGAAAGAGCGTCTGTCTCTGGGCGATCTGGATACCCTGATGCCTCAGGACATGATCAACGCCAAGCCGATTTCCGCAGCAGTGAAAGAGTTCTTCGGTTCCAGCCAGCTGTCTCAGTTTATGGACCAGAACAACCCGCTGTCTGAGATTACGCACAAACGTCGTATCTCTGCACTCGGCCCAGGCGGTCTGACCCGTGAACGTGCAGGCTTCGAAGTTCGAGACGTACACCCGACTCACTACGGTCGCGTATGTCCAATCGAAACCCCTGAAGGTCCGAACATCGGTCTGATCAACTCCCTGTCCGTGTACGCACAGACTAACGAATACGGCTTCCTTGAGACTCCGTATCGTAAAGTGACCGACGGTGTTGTAACTGACGAAATTCACTACCTGTCTGCTATCGAAGAAGGTAACTACGTTATCGCCCAGGCGAACTCCAACCTGGATGAAGAAGGCCACTTCGTAGAAGACCTGGTAACTTGCCGTAGCAAAGGCGAATCCAGCTTGTTCAGCCGCGACCAGGTTGACTACATGGACGTATCCACCCAGCAGGTGGTATCCGTCGGTGCGTCCCTGATCCCGTTCCTTGAACACGATGACGCCAACCGTGCATTGATGGGTGCGAACATGCAACGTCAGGCCGTTCCGACTCTGCGCGCTGATAAGCCGCTGGTTGGTACGGGTATGGAACGTGCTGTTGCCGTTGACTCCGGTGTAACTGCGGTTGCTAAACGTGGTGGTGTCGTTCAGTACGTGGATGCTTCCCGTATCGTTATCAAAGTTAACGAAGACGAGATGTATCCAGGCGAAGCTGGTATCGATATCTACAACCTGACCAAATACACCCGTTCTAACCAGAACACCTGTATCAACCAGATGCCGTGTGTGTCTCTGGGTGAACCGGTAGAACGTGGCGACGTGCTGGCAGACGGTCCGTCCACCGACCTCGGTGAACTGGCGCTTGGTCAGAACATGCGCGTAGCGTTCATGCCGTGGAATGGTTACAACTTCGAAGACTCCATCCTCGTATCCGAGCGTGTTGTTCAGGAAGACCGTTTCACCACCATCCACATTCAGGAACTGGCGTGTGTGTCTCGTGACACCAAGCTGGGACCGGAAGAGATAACCGCTGACATCCCGAACGTGGGTGAAGCTGCGCTCTCCAAACTGGATGAATCCGGTATCGTTTACATTGGTGCGGAAGTGACCGGTGGCGACATTCTGGTTGGTAAGGTAACGCCGAAAGGTGAAACTCAACTGACCCCAGAAGAAAAACTGCTGCGTGCGATCTTCGGTGAGAAAGCGTCTGACGTTAAAGACTCTTCTCTGCGCGTACCAAACGGTGTATCCGGTACGGTTATCGACGTTCAGGTCTTTACTCGCGATGGCGTAGAAAAAGACAAACGTGCGCTGGAAATCGAAGAAATGCAGCTCAAACAGGCGAAGAAAGACCTGTCTGAAGAACTGCAGATCCTCGAAGCGGGTCTGTTCAGCCGTATCCGTGCTGTGCTGGTAGCCGGTGGCGTTGAAGCTGAGAAGCTCGACAAACTGCCGCGCGATCGCTGGCTGGAGCTGGGCCTGACCGACGAAGAGAAACAAAATCAGCTGGAACAGCTGGCTGAGCAGTATGACGAACTGAAACACGAGTTCGAGAAGAAACTCGAAGCGAAACGCCGCAAAATCACCCAGGGCGACGATCTGGCACCGGGCGTGCTGAAGATTGTTAAGGTATATCTGGCGGTTAAACGCCGTATCCAGCCTGGTGACAAGATGGCAGGTCGTCACGGTAACAAGGGTGTAATTTCTAAGATCAACCCGATCGAAGATATGCCTTACGATGAAAACGGTACGCCGGTAGACATCGTACTGAACCCGCTGGGCGTACCGTCTCGTATGAACATCGGTCAGATCCTCGAAACCCACCTGGGTATGGCTGCGAAAGGTATCGGCGACAAGATCAACGCCATGCTTAAACAGCAGCAAGAAGTCGCGAAACTGCGCGAATTCATCCAGCGTGCGTACGATCTGGGCGCTGACGTTCGTCAGAAAGTTGACCTGAGTACCTTCAGCGATGAAGAAGTTATGCGTCTGGCTGAAAACCTGCGCAAAGGTATGCCAATCGCCACGCCGGTGTTCGACGGTGCGAAAGAAGCAGAAATTAAAGAGCTGCTGAAACTTGGCGACCTGCCGACTTCTGGTCAGATCCGCCTGTACGACGGCCGCACTGGTGAACAGTTCGAACGTCCGGTAACTGTTGGTTACATGTACATGCTGAAACTGAACCACCTGGTCGACGACAAGATGCACGCGCGTTCCACCGGTTCTTACAGCCTGGTTACTCAGCAGCCGCTGGGTGGTAAGGCACAGTTCGGTGGTCAGCGTTTCGGGGAGATGGAAGTGTGGGCGCTGGAAGCATATGGCGCGGCATACACCCTGCAGGAAATGCTCACCGTTAAGTCTGATGACGTGAACGGTCGTACCAAGATGTATAAAAACATCGTGGACGGCAACCATCAGATGGAGCCGGGCATGCCAGAATCCTTCAACGTATTGTTGAAAGAGATTCGTTCGCTGGGTATCAACATCGAACTGGAAGACGAGTAATTCTCGCTCAAACAGGTCACTGCTGTCGGGGTAAAACCCGGCAGCGGATTGTGCTAACTCCGACGGGAGCAAATCCGTGAAAGATTTATTAAAGTTTCTGAAAGCGCAGACTAAAACCGAAGAGTTTGATGCGATCAAAATTGCTCTGGCTTCGCCAGACATGATCCGTTCATGGTCTTTCGGTGAAGTTAAAAAGCCGGAAACCATCAACTACCGTACGTTCAAACCAGAACGTGACGGCCTTTTCTGCGCCCGTATCTTTGGGCCGGTAAAAGATTACGAGTGCCTGTGCGGTAAGTACAAGCGCCTGAAACACCGTGGCGTCATCTGTGAGAAGTGCGGCGTTGAAGTGACCCAGACTAAAGTACGCCGTGAGCGTATGGGCCACATCGAACTGGCTTCCCCGACTGCGCACATCTGGTTCCTGAAATCGCTGCCGTCCCGTATCGGCCTGCTGCTCGATATGCCGCTGCGCGATATCGAACGCGTACTGTACTTCGAATCCTATGTGGTTATCGAAGGCGGTATGACCAACCTGGAACGTCAGCAGATCCTGACTGAAGAGCAGTATCTGGACGCGCTGGAAGAGTTCGGTGACGAATTCGACGCGAAAATGGGTGCGGAAGCAATCCAGGCCCTGCTGAAGAGCATGGATCTGGAGCAAGAGTGCGAACAGCTGCGTGAAGAGCTGAATGAAACCAACTCCGAAACCAAGCGTAAAAAGCTGACCAAGCGTATCAAACTGCTGGAAGCGTTCGTTCAGTCTGGTAACAAACCAGAGTGGATGATCCTGACCGTTCTGCCGGTACTGCCGCCAGATCTGCGTCCGCTGGTTCCGCTGGATGGTGGTCGTTTCGCGACTTCTGACCTGAACGATCTGTATCGTCGCGTCATTAACCGTAACAACCGTCTGAAACGTCTGCTGGATCTGGCTGCGCCGGATATCATCGTACGTAACGAAAAACGTATGCTGCAGGAAGCGGTAGACGCCCTGCTGGATAACGGTCGTCGCGGTCGTGCGATCACCGGTTCTAACAAGCGTCCTCTGAAATCTTTGGCCGACATGATCAAAGGTAAACAGGGTCGTTTCCGTCAGAACCTGCTCGGTAAGCGTGTTGACTACTCCGGTCGTTCTGTAATCACCGTAGGTCCATACCTGCGTCTGCATCAGTGCGGTCTGCCGAAGAAAATGGCGCTGGAGCTGTTCAAACCGTTCATCTACGGCAAGCTGGAACTGCGTGGTCTTGCTACCACCATTAAAGCTGCGAAGAAAATGGTTGAGCGCGAAGAAGCTGTCGTTTGGGATATCCTGGACGAAGTTATCCGCGAACACCCGGTACTGCTGAACCGTGCACCGACTCTGCACCGTCTGGGTATCCAGGCATTTGAACCGGTACTGATCGAAGGTAAAGCTATCCAGCTGCACCCGCTGGTTTGTGCGGCATATAACGCCGACTTCGATGGTGACCAGATGGCTGTTCACGTACCGCTGACGCTGGAAGCCCAGCTGGAAGCGCGTGCGCTGATGATGTCTACCAACAACATCCTGTCCCCGGCGAACGGCGAACCAATCATCGTTCCGTCTCAGGACGTTGTTCTGGGTCTGTACTACATGACCCGTGACTGTGTTAACGCCAAAGGCGAAGGCATGGTACTGACTGGCCCGAAAGAAGCAGAACGTCTGTATCGCTCTGGTCTGGCTTCTCTGCATGCGCGCGTTAAAGTGCGTATCACCGAGTATGAAAAAGATGCTAACGGTGAATTAGTAGCGAAAACCAGCCTGAAAGACACGACTGTTGGCCGTGCCATTCTGTGGATGATTGTACCGAAAGGTCTGCCTTACTCCATCGTCAACCAGGCGCTGGGTAAAAAAGCAATCTCCAAAATGCTGAACACCTGCTACCGCATTCTCGGTCTGAAACCGACCGTTATTTTTGCGGACCAGATCATGTACACCGGCTTTGCATATGCAGCGCGTTCCGGTGCATCGGTTGGTATCGATGACATGGTCATCCCGGAGAAGAAACACGAAATCATCTCCGAGGCAGAAGCAGAAGTTGCTGAAATTCAGGAGCAGTTCCAGTCTGGTCTGGTAACTGCGGGCGAACGCTACAACAAAGTTATCGATATCTGGGCTGCGGCGAACGATCGTGTATCCAAAGCGATGATGGATAACCTGCAAACTGAAACTGTTATCAACCGTGACGGTCAGGAAGAGAAGCAGGTTTCCTTCAACAGCATCTACATGATGGCCGACTCCGGTGCGCGTGGTTCTGCGGCACAGATTCGTCAGCTTGCTGGTATGCGTGGTCTGATGGCGAAGCCGGATGGCTCCATCATCGAAACGCCAATCACCGCGAACTTCCGTGAAGGTCTGAACGTACTCCAGTACTTCATCTCCACCCACGGTGCTCGTAAAGGTCTGGCGGATACCGCACTGAAAACGGCGAACTCCGGTTACCTGACTCGTCGTCTGGTTGACGTGGCGCAGGACCTGGTGGTTACCGAAGACGATTGTGGTACTCATGAAGGTATCATGATGACCCCGGTTATCGAGGGTGGCGACGTTAAAGAGCCGCTGCGCGATCGCGTACTGGGTCGTGTAACTGCAGAAGACGTTCTGAAGCCGGGTACTGCCGATATCCTCGTTCCACGCAACACGCTGCTGCACGAACAGTGGTGTGACCTGCTGGAAGAGAACTCTGTCGACGCGGTTAAAGTACGTTCTGTTGTATCCTGTGACACCGACTTTGGTGTATGTGCGCACTGCTACGGTCGTGACCTGGCGCGTGGCCACATCATCAACAAAGGTGAAGCAATCGGTGTTATCGCGGCACAGTCCATCGGTGAACCGGGTACACAGCTGACCATGCGTACGTTCCACATCGGTGGTGCGGCGTCCCGTGCGGCTGCTGAATCCAGCATCCAGGTGAAAAACAAAGGTAGCATCAAACTCAGCAACGTGAAGTCGGTTGTGAACTCCAGCGGTAAACTGGTTATCACTTCCCGTAACACCGAACTGAAACTGATCGACGAATTTGGTCGTACCAAAGAAAGCTACAAAGTGCCTTACGGTGCGGTACTGGCGAAAGGTGATGGCGAACAGGTTGCAGGCGGCGAAACCGTTGCAAACTGGGATCCGCACACCATGCCGGTTATCACTGAAGTAAGCGGTTTTGTTCGCTTCACCGATATGATTGACGGTCAGACCATTACTCGTCAGACCGACGAATTGACCGGTCTGTCTTCGCTGGTGGTTCTGGATTCCGCAGAACGTACCGCAGGTGGTAAAGATCTGCGTCCGGCACTGAAAATCGTTGATGCTCAGGGTAACGACGTTCTGATCCCTGGTACTGATATGCCTGCGCAGTACTTCCTGCCGGGTAAAGCGATTGTTCAGCTGGAAGATGGCGTACAGATCAGCTCTGGTGACACCCTGGCGCGTATTCCGCAGGAATCTGGCGGTACTAAAGACATCACCGGTGGTCTGCCGCGCGTTGCGGATCTGTTCGAAGCACGTCGTCCGAAAGAGCCGGCAATCCTGGCTGAAATCAGCGGTGTCGTTTCCTTCGGTAAAGAAACCAAAGGTAAACGTCGTCTGGTTATCACTCCGGTAGACGGCAGCGAGCCTTACGAAGAGATGATTCCGAAATGGCGTCAGCTCAACGTGTTCGAAGGTGAACGTGTAGAACGTGGTGACGTCATTTCCGACGGTCCGGAAGCGCCGCACGACATTCTGCGCCTGCGTGGTGTTCATGCTGTGACTCGTTACATCGTTAACGAAGTACAGGACGTATACCGTCTGCAGGGCGTTAAGATTAACGATAAACACATCGAAGTTATCGTTCGTCAGATGCTGCGTAAAGCCACCATCGTTAACGCGGGTAGCTCCGACTTCCTGGAAGGTGAGCAGGTTGAATACTCTCGCGTCAAGATCGCAAACCGCGAACTGGAAGCGAACGGCAAAGTGGGTGCAACTTACGCCCGCGATCTGCTGGGTATCACCAAAGCGTCTCTGGCAACCGAGTCGTTCATCTCTGCGGCATCGTTCCAGGAGACCACTCGCGTACTGACCGAAGCAGCTGTTGCGGGCAAACGCGATGAACTGCGCGGTCTGAAAGAGAACGTTATCGTGGGTCGTCTGATCCCGGCAGGTACGGGTTATGCGTATCACCAGGATCGTATGCGCCGCCGTGCTGCGGGTGAAGCTCCGGCTGCACCGCAGGTAACTGCAGAAGACGCGTCTGCCAGCCTGGCAGAACTGCTGAACGCAGGTTTGGGCGGTTCTGATAACGAGTAATCGTTAATCCGCAAATAACTTAAAAACCCGCTTCGGCGGGTTTTTTTATGGGGGCGATTCAGGAAAAGACCATTTATCAGAATATTTAACGAATTTCTGGATGCCCATAATAAATGTAAAGCTGGCTAACATCCTGAAACTGACTGAACTAATTGAGTCAAAGCTGGCAAGGATTCGATACTATTCCCGTGTAACTTTCTTAAGGAACGAGAATGAAACAGGAAGTAGAGAAGTGGCGGCCTTTTGAACATCCGGATGGTGACGTTCGTGATTTATCGTTTCTTGATGCTCATCAGGCTGTCTACGTTCAGCATCATGAGGGCAAAGAGCCTTTAGAGTATCGCTTTTGGGTTACCTACTCTCTTCACTGTTTCACAAAAGATTATGAACATCAGACGAACGAAGAAAAACTATCGTTAATGTATTATGCGCCTAAAGAATCTCGTCCCTTCTGCCAGCATCGCTATAACTTAGCGCGTGTGCACTTAAAAAGAGCTATTTTGGCGCTGCCAGAAGGCAAAGTTATTCATGCCGGGTATGGTAGTTATGCCGTGATTGAAGTGGAGTTAGAGGGGGGAGAAAAGAAATTTTACTTTGTTGCGTTCAGGGTTTTTAGAGAAAAGAAAAAACTCCGCTTGCATGTAACTAGTGCTTATCCCATTTCTGAAAAACAGAAAGGTAAAGCAGTGAAATTTTTTACCATCGCCTACAACCTATTAAGAAATAAGTCGCTTCCTCAGCCTTCAAAATAACAAAACCCACCTTAAGGTGGGTTTCGCCAGAGAATCATCTCTGGTATTCAGAACGCCATTACCGGACTTTGCCTTGACCTTGCGATAGTCGCAGGTTGCGGGATGTCTGAATTTCTTCAGTCTGCTGCATCCAGGAAGATGAGAACATGTGTTCTTATTTTCGTCTGTATCATAGTCGAGTATTTACTCTCTTACAATCAGATCTCTTTCATTGTTCAACAGGTAGTGACTCCAGACTTTGCATTGTGAAATTTTTAAGAAAGGCAGGGCGAAACGAGGAAGAAGCTTTTCGCCCTGGACAACATTCCTGCTGACGGCACTACCATAAAAAAACGCAACGCTTTCAACAACCTTGCGTTTTTCATCTTCCGTAGTGGCTCGGAATAAATTTACGTTCTTACATTCCGTCTCATCGCCTTTGCGAGTCGCGTCCCAGATAGCTGTCCCAGTCTTTCCATACCGGCTGCAAACCCTGAGCGATTAATGCGGCAGCAACCGTTTCAGGTCGGCGATCGTCGTGTGGTGAGAACTGTTCCAGCTCGGGGTGATTGTCGGCATAGCCACCTGGTTGCGTTTTCGAGAAGGCGCTGACGTTATTGATTGCCAGCGGAATAACGCGATCGCGAAACCACGGTGATTCCCGCGTGGAGAGTGAGAGTTCAATCTCCGGTGCAAGCAGACGGAAGGCGCAGATGGTTTGCACTAACTGGCGTTCATCCATAATCGACGCTGGCTCAATCCCGCCAGTACACGGGCGCAGGCGCGGGAAGGAGACAGAGTAGCGACTTTGCCAGTAATACTGTTGCAGCCATAGCAAATGCTCGGCAACCATATAGCAGTCAACGCGCCAGTTGTCGGAAAGGCCGATTAGCGCGCCAAGACCAATCTTATCAATCCCCGCACGACCCAGCCGATCCGGTGTTTCCAGTCGCCAGAAGAAGTCCTGTTTTTTCCCTTTCAGATGATGGCGGGCATATGTCGCCTCGTGATACGTCTCTTGATAAACCATCACCCCATCCAGACCAAGCTGTTTTAACTCGACGTATTCCGCTTCTGCCAGCGGTTGCACTTCCATCTGTAGTGAGGAGAATTGTTTACGCAGGGCAGGGAGATGGCGGCGAAAGTAATCCATTCCCACTTTTGCCTGATGTTCACCAGTGACCAGCAACAGATGTTCAAAGCCCATTTCCCGAATAGCGGCGCTTTCTCTGACGATATCCGCTTCATCCAGCGTTTTGCGCTTGATGCGGTTGCTCATGGAAAATCCACAGTACGTGCAGTCGTTAGCGCAAAGATTGGAAAGATAAAGTGGGACGTAGAAGCTGACGACGTTGCCAAATCGCTGACGAGTCAGACGCTGCGCCCGTTGAGCCAGTGGTTCCAGGTAGTCACTGGCGGCAGGCGATAGCAGCGCCATTATATCGTCGCGGGTGAGTTTTGAGGCACTCAGTGCCCGCTCTACGTCAGCTGCTGTTTTGCTGTTGATACGCAGGCGGATGTCGTCCCAGTCCAGTTGCCGCCAGCGGTCGCTGAAGGTTTTCATGCCGATGCCTCCAGAAATCCGGTCAGTGGGCTGGTGGCATGAGCAAAATGACTGCGACTGCCAGGTCCGGCCTGACGTGCCAGCAGACCCGCTTCTACCGCCAGGCGAAATGCCTTCGCCATGTTGACGGGATCGTCCGCGACAGCAATTGCCGTATTTACCAATACCGCATCGGCTCCCATTTCCAGCGCCTGCGCGGCATGGCTGGGAACGCCGATGCCAGCATCAACGACCACCGGAACCGTGGCCTGCTGGATAATAATCTCCAGCATGGCGCGGGTTTTCAGTCCTTGATTAGAGCCAATCGGTGCGCCGAGCGGCATCACCGCCGCGCAACCGACTTCTTCCAGACGTTTACACAACACTGGATCGGCACCGCAGTAAGGCAGCACGACAAATCCCTGTTGCACCAGTGTTTCGGCGGCTTTCAGGGTTTCGATGGGATCGGGCAACAGCCAGCGGGCGTCAGGGTGAATCTCTAATTTTAGCCAGTTTGTGCCTAACGCTTCACGAGCCAGATGAGCGGCGAAGATAGCTTCTTCCGCCGTTTTCGCCCCGGAAGTATTCGGCAGCAGTGTCACACCCGCCGCGATAAGCGGATCGAGGATAGCGTCATTGTGCTGGCGCAGGTCGACGCGTTTCATCGCCAGCGTCACCAGCTGACTACCGGAAGCGCGGATCGCCTCCACCATCAGTTGTGAAGAGGCGAATTTCCCGGTGCCGGTAAACAGATGTGAATCAAACGTTTTGTCCGCGATACGTAACATCTCAACCTCCTGCAATAACCTGAAAAAGCAGGATCTGGTCACCATCCTGCACGATATGTTGTGCCCACTGCTCACGCGGGACGATTTGCTGATTAATCGCCAGTGCCGCGCCCACTTTTAGCTGATCGAGTTGCTCCAGCATTTCGTGAACAGTTTGTCCGGCTGCGCACTGCATCGGTTGGTCGTTAAACAGGATCTGCATTGCATCCTCCACATACCGGGCAACCATTGGCGCGGCGCAACGCCAGGCTGCGCCACTGGCTCGATTTACCGTCGAACAGTCGGAGTTCTCCCGCTGGCGTCTCTATACCGCTCAATAACTTAATTGCTTCCAGTGCCTGCAAAGTGCCCATCACCCCGACCACCGGACCAACCACGCCTGCCGTGCGGCAATTGCGTTCTGGCTCCTGGTTATCCGGCCACAGACAGCGATAACAACCGTGCTCCCAGGGCGGCGTTAATACCATCAACTGACCGCCAAATCCGACCGCGCTGGCGGTAATAAGCGGCGTGTTGAGTGCCACGCAAGCGGCATTAATCTCCTGTCGAGTCGCCATATTGTCAGTACAGTCGAGCACTACATCGGCTTGTGCTACCGCATCTTTTAACGCCTCACCCGTTAACCGTTGTTGTAATGCCGTCAGTTGAATATCGGGATTTAACTGTGTCAGTCGCTGTTGGCAGACCTGCGATTTCGGGCGATCGATATCTTCAGTGGTAAAGAGGATTTGTCGTTGCAGATTGCTTAAATGCACATCGTCGTCATCTGCCAGTACCAGCGTCCCGACGCCAGCGCCCGCCAGGTATAGCGCAGCAGGTGTACCCAGCCCGCCAAGGCCGATAATCAGCACCTGGCTGTCGAGCAGTTTTTGCTGCCCTTCAAGAGCGATATCATCGAGCAGGATTTGACGGCTGTAACGCATAAAGTCACGGTCATTCATCGCCAACTCCTGCTATTTCCAGCAATTGTGCAGTTGCCAAACGCCAGTCTGCCGCCTGGGTAATGGCACTGACGACGGCGATACTGCCGACACCCGTCGCCATCACCGCAGGCGCGCGCGCCAGACTGATACCGCCAATCGCCACGGTGGGATAATCAGCCAGGCGCTCAATATGCCGTGCCAGTTGCTCCAGCCCCTGCGGTGCAGAAGGCATCTGTTTGGTTTGGGTCGGGAACACATGTCCCAGCGCGATATAAGAAGGGCGTGCTGCCAGCGCGACGTCGATTTCCATATCGTCATGGGTCGAAACGCCAAGCCGCAGACCAGCCGCGCGGATGGCGCTGAGATCGGTAGATTGCAAATCTTCCTGCCCCAGATGGACGCCATACGCCTGATGCTTGATCGCCAGCCGCCAGTAATCATTAATAAACAGCCGCGCGTTATAGCGGCGACCCAGCGCAATTGCCGCTACGACATCGGCTTCCACCTCTTCATCGCGCTGATCTTTGATGCGTAGCTGGAGGGTTCGCACGCCAGCGTCCAGCAGACGTTCGATCCACTGTACGCTGTCCACCACCGGGTACAGCCCTAAACGAAAAGGTACAGGAGGAAAATCAGGCTGATACATCACGCTTCCTCCTTACGCAGATAGATTTCTCCGCCTCTGGCGCGGAAATTCTCCGACATATCCGCCATTCCCACTTCAATGGTTTGCGCGGCGGCGTAATCACGTACTTCCTGGCTGATTTTCATTGAGCAGAATTTCGGCCCACACATGGAGCAAAAATGGGCGACTTTACCGGACTCTTGCGGCAGGGTTTCATCGTGGTAAGCGCGGGCGGTAAACGGGTCGAGAGCCAGATTAAACTGGTCTTCCCAGCGAAATTCGAAGCGGGCTTTCGACATGGCGTTATCGCGAATTTGCGCGCCCGGATGCCCTTTTGCCAGGTCGGCAGCGTGGGCGGCAATCTTATAGGTGATAAGCCCTTGCTTAACGTCTTCTTTATTGGGTAGACCCAGGTGCTCTTTCGGCGTTACGTAACAGAGCATCGCGCAGCCAAACCAGCCGATCATCGCCGCGCCAATCCCCGACGTGAAGTGGTCATAGCCCGGTGCGATATCGGTAGTTAGCGGCCCGAGGGTATAGAACGGCGCTTCATGGCAGTGCTCTAACTCCTCGGTCATATTGCGACGAATCATCTGCATCGGCACATGCCCGGGGCCTTCAATCATCACCTGCACGTCATATTCCCAGGCGATTTTGGTCAGTTCGCCCAGCGTATGCAGCTCGGCAAACTGCGCTTCATCGTTGGCGTCCTGAATCGAACCGGGTCGCAGGCCGTCGCCCAGCGACAGCGAAACGTCATAAGCAGCGCAGATTTCACAAATTTCGCGGAAGTGTTGATAGAGGAAGTTTTCCTGATGATGGGAGAGGCACCATTTCGCCATAATCGAACCGCCGCGCGACACAATACCTGTCAGGCGTTTCGCGGTCATTGGCACGTAGCGCAGGAGAACGCCCGCATGAATCGTGAAGTAATCCACGCCCTGTTCGGCCTGTTCCAGCAGCGTGTCGCGGAATGCTTCCCAGGTAAGATCTTCAGCGATCCCGTTAACCTTTTCCAGCGCCTGGTAGATCGGCACTGTGCCAATCGGCACCGGGCTGTTACGCAAAATCCACTCGCGGGTTTCGTGAATATAGCGACCGGTGGAGAGATCCATCACCGTATCCGCTCCCCAGCGCGTGGACCATACCAGCTTTTCCACTTCTTCTTCGATGGAAGAGGTGACCGCCGAGTTGCCGATATTGGCGTTCACTTTTACCAGGAAGTTACGACCAATAATCATCGGCTCTGATTCAGGATGATTAATGTTGGCGGGGATAATCGCGCGTCCGGCAGCAACTTCATCACGGACAAATTCCGCAGTGATATTTTCCGGCAGATGTGCGCCAAAGCTCATTCCCGGATGCTGGTGGCGTAAAACTTCGCTACGTATGCGCTCGCGGCCCATATTCTCGCGGATGGCGATGAATTCCATCTCAGGTGTGATGATGCCCCGGCGGGCGTAGTGCAGCTGTGTGACGCGGCGGCCTGCTTTGGCGCGTTTTGGCGTTAAAACGCCGCTAAAACGCAGCTCGTCGAGGCCGTCATCTGCCAGCCGCGCTTTAGTGTAATCGGAACTGCGCACGGTGAGTTCTTCGCTATCGCCGCGTGCGTCGATCCACGGCTGGCGCAGTTTTGCCAGCCCTTGCTGCACGTTAATGGCGATCTGCGGATCGCCATACGGGCCGGAGGTGTCGTAGACCGGAATCGCTTCGTTTTCTTCGTACTGCAGCTGTTCTTTGCTGCCGCCGATTAGCGTCGGGCTAAGCTGGATCTCACGCATCGGCACGCGCACGCCGGGGTGTGTGCCAGTGATGTAAATGCGTTTTGAGTTGGGAAAGGCGGTGCCTTCCAGGGTGTCGATAAAATGTTGCGCCTGGGCGCGCTGTTCGCGGCGGGTTAGTTTTGTTGCAGACATAGCTCATTCCAAAAGTTAAGGACGTGGCTTGTCAGACGACGGATGAAGCAAGAGACGATCGCGCAAAGGCGATGCGATAGCAGATTAACTCTTGTTCCCTTCGCAGGTATTAGCCTGATCAGGTTCCGCGGATCCCGAATAAACGGTCTCAGCCAGTTAAGGCACTCCGACAAGAAATTAGCCCCGAAAACGGGGCGTTGAATGTAAATTACGCGTTAACAGCGCAGAACTCAAGCAAGATGTTTGACGCGGGTGGCATCAAGCACCAGCAGAATCAGCTTATCTTCCAGCACAAAGCGTGCTTCCAGCGCCTCGCCGATATCAGATAAAACCTGTTGAAACTCAAGGTAATTATCATGATCGATGGCGGTTTCCAGGCTGGAATCGTAGTAATCCATAATCTGTTGTGTATTGGCTTCCAGTTGCGGCCAAATCTTTGCGGCGCGCGCGAGTTGCCCGTTGCCTTCCAGCTTATGAAGAATGCGTTCATAAATACTGAAATGTCCGGCAGACAGATAATCGACCAGACTCTGGCAAAAATCATCAAGGGCTTTTTCGTTTAGCCTCATGTACGATTCTTTGCCAGGCTTAATGCCAACCAGATTGTAGTAAGCCACGAGCAGATGCTTACGTACATGTAGCCAGCGATCAACCAGTTTGTTACTTCCTCTGACGTGCTCCGTCAGGTTATCGAGCTGGTTAAGCATGATTGACTCCGCAAGTTTGTATTCAAAAACTGCTCAGTGAGAAATGTAAAAACCATGTTAAACATGCCAGTGATGCAAAGGTAGTGCAAGAGCTATGGATCGTATAATTGAAAAATTAGATCACGGCTGGTGGGTCGTCAGTCATGAGCAAAAATTATGGTTGCCGAAGGGAGAATTGCCATATGGCGAAGCGGCAAATTTCGAGCTTGTGGGTCAGCGCGCACTACAAATCGGCGAATGGCAGGGGGAACCTGTTTGGCTAGTTCAACAGCAGCGTCGCCATGATATGGGCTCGGTGCGCCAGGTCATTGATCTGGACGTCGGGTTGTTTCAACTAGCCGGACGCGGCGTGCAACTGGCGGAGTTTTACCGCTCGCATAAATACTGCGGGTATTGCGGGCATGAAATGTACCCGAGCAAAACAGAATGGGCGATGCTGTGCAGTCACTGCCGTGAGCGTTACTATCCGCAAATCGCCCCCTGCATTATCGTTGCCATCCGCCGCAATGATTCGATCCTGCTCGCTCAGCATACCCGCCATCGTAACGGTGTCCATACGGTACTTGCCGGATTCGTCGAAGTGGGCGAAACCCTCGAACAGGCGGTCGCGCGGGAAGTAATGGAAGAGAGTGGCATTAAAGTCAAAAACCTGCGTTACGTGACTTCTCAGCCGTGGCCGTTTCCTCAGTCATTAATGACTGCGTTTATGGCGGACTATGACAGCGGCGACATCGTGATTGACCCAAAAGAACTGCTGGAGGCGAACTGGTATCGCTACGACGATTTACCCTTACTGCCACCGCCTGGAACCGTGGCGCGCCGTCTGATAGAAGATACGGTGGCGATGTGTCGGGCAGAGTATGAGTGATGATACACTGACCGTCTGACGCACTAAGGAATAGCCAAAATGACCGAACTTAAAAACGATCGTTATCTGCGGGCGCTGCTGCGCCAGCCCGTTGATGTCACTCCAGTATGGATGATGCGCCAGGCGGGTCGCTATCTACCAGAATATAAAGCCACGCGCGCTCAGGCGGGCGATTTTATGTCGCTGTGCAAAAATGCCGAACTGGCGTGCGAAGTGACCTTGCAACCGCTGCGTCGCTATCCGCTGGACGCGGCGATCCTCTTTTCCGATATCCTCACCGTTCCGGACGCGATGGGATTAGGGCTCTATTTTGAAGCCGGAGAAGGTCCGCGTTTTACCTCGCCAGTCACCTGCAAAGCCGACGTCGATAAACTGCCAATTCCGGACCCGGAAGATGAGCTGGGTTACGTGATGAACGCGGTGCGTACCATTCGTCGCGAACTGAAAGGCGACGTGCCGCTGATTGGTTTTTCCGGCAGCCCGTGGACGCTGGCGACCTACATGGTGGAAGGCGGCAGCAGCAAAGCGTTCACCGTGATCAAAAAAATGATGTATGCCGATCCGCAGGCGCTGCATGCTCTGCTCGATAAACTGGCGAAAAGCGTCACTTTGTATCTGAATGCGCAGATTAAAGCCGGTGCTCAGGCAGTGATGATTTTTGACACCTGGGGCGGCGTGCTTACCGGGCGCGACTACCAACAATTCTCGCTCTATTACATGCATAAAATTGTTGATGGTTTATTGCGTGAAAACGACGGTCGCCGCGTACCAGTAACACTGTTTACCAAAGGTGGCGGACAGTGGCTGGAAGCCATGGCGGAAACCGGTTGCGATGCGCTGGGACTGGACTGGACAACCGACATCGCCGATGCGCGCCGCCGCGTGGGTAATAAAGTCGCGTTGCAGGGTAATATGGACCCGTCGATGCTGTACGCGCCGCCAGCCCGAATTGAAGATGAAGTAGCGACTATACTTGCAGGTTTCGGTCACGGCGAAGGTCATGTCTTTAACCTTGGTCACGGCATTCATCAGGATGTGCCGCCAGAACATGCTGGCGTGTTTGTGGAGGCAGTGCATCGCCTGTCTGCGCCTTATCATCAGTAAGGAGTGGTTATGGATCTCGCGTCATTACGCACACAACAACTTGAACTGGCTTCTTCTGTGATCCGCGAGGATCGACTTGATAAAGATCCACCGGATCTGATCGCTGGAGCCGATGTCGGGTTTGAGCAGGGCGGAGAAGTGACGCGAGCGGCGATGGTGCTGCTGAAATACCCCTCGCTTGAGCTGGTGGAGTATAAAGTGGCCCGCATTGCCACCACCATGCCTTACATTCCTGGTTTTCTCTCCTTCCGCGAATATCCTGCGCTGCTGGCAGCGTGGGAGATGCTGTCGCAAAAGCCGGATTTAGTGTTTGTCGATGGTCATGGGATCTCGCATCCTCGCCGTCTTGGTGTCGCCAGCCATTTTGGCTTATTGGTGGATGTGCCAACGATAGGCGTGGCGAAAAAACGGCTCTGCGGTAAATTCGAACCGCTCTCCAGCGAACCGGGCGCGCTGGCGCCGCTGATGGATAAAGGCGAGCAGTTGGCCTGGGTCTGGCGCAGCAAAGCACGGTGCAACCCGCTGTTTATCGCTACGGGTCATCGGGTCAGCGTGGATAGCGCGCTGGCGTGGGTACAACGCTGCATGAAAGGCTATCGTCTGCCGGAGCCAACGCGCTGGGCGGATGCCGTGGCCTCGGAACGTCCGGCATTTGTGCGCTATACAGCAAATCAGCCCTAATTCAGGTAAACTGCGGATAATTTCCGTATTTGAGAACTCAACATGTTACAAAACCCGATTCATCTGCGTCTGGAGCGCCTGGAAAGCTGGCAGCATGTCACTTTCATGGCTTGCTTATGCGAACGCATGTACCCTAATTACGCTATGTTCTGCCAGCAAACCGGTTTTGGTGATGGGCAAATTTACCGCCGTATTCTCGATCTCATCTGGGAAACACTGACCGTCAAAGACGCAAAAGTGAATTTCGACAGCCAACTGGAGAAATTTGAGGAAGCGATTCCTTCAGCGGACGATTTCGATCTGTACGGCGTTTATCCGGCAATCGATGCCTGCGTGGCGTTAAGTGAACTGGTTCATTCGCGTTTGAGTGGCGAAACGCTCGAACATGCGGTGGAAGTGAGTAAGACCTCCATCACTACCGTTGCGATGCTGGAAATGACTCAGGCTGGTCGCGAAATGAGCGATGAAGAGCTGAAAGAAAACCCAGCCGTTGAGCAAGAATGGGACATTCAGTGGGAAATATTCCGACTTTTAGCCGAGTGTGAAGAACGTGACATTGAGCTGATAAAAGGCCTTAGGGCCGACCTGCGTGAGGCGGGTGAGAGCAATATTGGTATAATTTTTCAGCAATAAGACCAGAAAACGTGAATTAACGCCTGATTTGTCGTACCTGGAGTCTTCCCTTTCGCCCCCCGTCTGGTCTACATTTGGGGGGCGAAAAAAAGTGGCTATCGGTGCGTGTATGCAGGAGAGTGCTATTCTGGCATTTCCGTCGCACTCGATGCTTAGCAAGCGATAAACACATTGTAAGGATAACTTATGAACAAGACTCAACTGATTGATGTAATTGCAGAGAAAGCAGAACTGTCCAAAACCCAGGCTAAAGCTGCTCTGGAGTCCACTCTGGCTGCAATTACTGAGTCTCTGAAAGAAGGCGATGCTGTACAACTGGTTGGTTTCGGAACCTTCAAAGTGAACCACCGCGCTGAGCGTACTGGCCGCAACCCGCAGACCGGTAAAGAAATCAAAATCGCCGCAGCTAACGTACCGGCATTTGTTTCTGGCAAGGCACTGAAAGACGCAGTTAAGTAAGATTGCGTGGCAGTGAACAGTTTTAACGAAGGGGTGGTTTCACCCCTTTTGTCTTTCTGGCGTCGATCATTGATGCTGGCGGGCGCTCTGTTTCTCACTGCCTGTAGCCACAACTCTTCACTTCCTCCCTTTACCGCCAGTGGTTTTGCTGAAGACCAGGGCGCGGTACGTATCTGGCGAAAAGACAGCGGCGATAATGTGCATTTGCTTGCTGTGTTCAGTCCGTGGCGCAATGGCGATACCACGACGCGAGAGTATCGCTGGCAGGGCGATAACCTCACGCTTATCAATATCAACGTTTATAGCAAACCGCCGGTGAATATCCGCGCGCGTTTTGACGATCGCGGTGACCTGAGCTTTATGCAACGTGAATCCGACGGGGAAAAGCAGCAGCTTTCTAACGACCAAATCGATTTATTCCGTTATCGTGCTGACCAAATCCGCCAAATTAGCGATGCTTTACGCCAGGGGAGAGTGGTGCTGCGTCAGGGACGCTGGCATGAGATGGAACAGACGGTGACTACCTGCGAAGGGCAAACCATTAAACCTGATTTAGATTCGCAGGCGATAGCGCATATTGAGCGCCGCCAGAGCCGCTCTTCTGTTGATGTCAGCGTGGCATGGCTGGAAGCGCCCGAAGGTTCGCAATTACTGTTAGTGGCAAACTCTGATTTCTGTCGCTGGCAACCCAACGAGAAAACGTTCTAGTTTACCAGTGGCTCATACCCATATGACCACCACCGCAGCCGCCGTAACCCATGCCCATTCCGGCACCGCGCGGAATACCCGCTTCAGCCATCGCGATATCACGTTTCACCCGCAACTCATCTAACGACTGACGCAAATTCTCCATCTCTTTGGCGACCGCGTTAATTTTGCTGCTATCCGGTGGGTTAGCGGCTAATAGAGCGTTGTATTCATAACGCTTCGTCACCAGTTGCTGTTGCAGCGCGCTGCTTTGGGCGTAAAAGTCATTATGGATTTTCTGCCACGCCGTCTGTTGTTCGCTGGTCAAAGGCGCGGCATTTTGCTGCCACATACCGTGTCCGCCGTGAGCAAATGCAGATGTCGATCCCAACGCCATTGCTGAAAGCGCCATCATCACCAGGGCAATTTTCGTGTTCCGTTTCATGGTTAATCCTCCAGTGGTTGTCTTACCTGGGGTATTGCATCTTCCGTGCCAACGACGAAACGCTGATGTGACGGGCAATCTGGCATGATAAGCGAGTAAAAATGACTCGCTTGCAGTGGGGAGCGAGTCATTTTTACTCATTGAAACATAAGCCTTTGTGTTACAGCGCAGGGTCAACGCTGATAAAAGATGGCATGATTTCTGCTGGCAAAAAGGGATGAACAGGCAAAGAAGAAGATGCGTTTTATGCAACGTTCTAAAGACGCCTTAGCCAAATGGTTAAGCGCGATCCTCCCCGTGGTCATTGTTGGGCTGGTGGGGTTGTTTGCAGTGACGGTGATTCGCGATTATGGGCGGGCAAGCGAGGCCGACCGCCAGGCATTACTGGAAAAAGGTAATGTGCTTATTCGCGCTCTGGAGTCGGGAAGTCGCGTAGGGATGGGGATGCGAATGCACCATATTCAGCAGCAGGCACTTCTGGAAGAGATGGCAGGCCAGCCGGGGGTATTGTGGTTTGCTGTCACCGATGCCCAGGGCATCATCATTCTTCACAGTGACCCCGAAATGGTCGGGCGTGCACTCTATTCGCCAGATGAAATGCAGCAGTTAAAGCCAGAGGAAAACTCCCGCTGGCGACTGCTTGAGAAAGCGGAAACTGCGCCTGCGCTTGAGGTCTATCGTTTGTTCCAGCCAATGTCAGCTCCCTGGCGGCATGGTATGCACAATATGCCGCGCTGTAACGGAAAAGCTGTGCCACAGGCAGAAGCACAACAGGCTATTTTTATCGCTGTTGATGCCAGTGATCTGGTTGCAACCCAGATTGGGGAGAAGCGCAACACCCTGATTATCCTCTTCGCTCTGGCGACGGTACTGCTGGCAAGCGTGTTGTCATTCTTCTGGTATCGCCGATATCTGCGCTCGCGCAAGCTTCTACAGGATGAAATGAAGCGCAAAGAGAAGCTGGTGGCGCTGGGGCATCTGGCGGCAGGCGTCGCCCACGAAATCCGTAACCCGCTTTCCTCAATTAAAGGGCTGGCAAAATACTTTGCCGAACGCGCGCCAGCAGGGGGAGAAGCGCATCAATTGGCGCAGGTGATGGCGAAAGAAGCCGACCGTTTAAACCGCGTGGTAAGCGAGCTGCTGGAACTGGTTAAGCCAACGCATCTGGCTTTGCAGGCGGTGGATCTCAACACGCTGATTAACCACTCATTACAGCTGGTAAGCCAGGATGCAAACTGCCGGGAGATCCAGTTACGCTTTACTGCCAACGACACGTTGCCGCAAATTCAGGCCGATCCGGACCGACTGACCCAGATCTTGTTGAATCTCTATCTCAATGCCATTCAGGCGATTGGTCAGCATGGCGTGATTAGCGTGACGGCCAGCGAAAGCGGTGCTGGCGTGAAAATCAGCGTTACCGACAGCGGTAAAGGAATTGCGGCGGATCAGCTTGAAGCCATCTTCACCCCATACTTCACCACCAAAGCCGAAGGCACCGGACTGGGGCTGGCGGTCGTGCATAATATTGTTGAACAACACGGTGGTACAATTCAGGTCGCAAGCCAGGAGGGGAAAGGCTCAACGTTCACCCTCTGGTTTCCGGTCAATATTACGCGTAAGGACCCACAAGGATGACGCACGATAATATCGATATTCTGGTGGTGGATGATGACATTAGCCACTGCACCATCTTGCAGGCATTGCTGCGCGGCTGGGGCTATAACGTCGCGCTGGCGAATAGTGGGCAACAGGCGCTGGCGCAGGTGCGGGAACAGGTTTTTGATCTTGTACTTTGCGATGTGCGAATGGCGGAGATGGACGGCATCGCCACGCTAAAAGAGATCAAAACGTTAAATCCGGCGATTCCTGTACTGATTATGACCGCTTACTCCAGCGTCGAGACGGCGGTAGAGGCACTGAAAACTGGGGCGCTGGATTATCTCATCAAGCCGCTGGATTTCGATAACCTGCAGGCGACACTGGAAAAGGCGCTCGCACATACGCACAGTGTTGACGCTGAAACGCCTGCGGTGTCTGCCAGCCAGTTCGGTATGGTCGGTAAAAGCCAGTCGATGCAACACCTGCTCAGTGAAATCGCCCTTGTCGCGCCATCGGAAGCCACGGTGCTTATCCACGGTGATTCCGGTACGGGTAAAGAGTTGGTCGCCAGAGCGATTCATGCCAGCAGTGCACGTAGTGAAAAGCCGCTGGTAACGCTCAACTGCGCGGCGCTCAATGAATCCTTACTGGAATCTGAATTGTTCGGTCACGAAAAAGGGGCATTTACCGGCGCCGACAAACGGCGTGAAGGGCGCTTTGTTGAGGCGGACGGCGGCACGCTGTTTCTCGATGAAATTGGCGATATCTCGCCGATGATGCAGGTTCGTCTGCTGCGTGCGATTCAGGAGCGCGAAGTTCAGCGTGTCGGCAGCAACCAGACCATCTCGGTTGATGTCCGGCTGATTGCAGCGACCCATCGCGATCTTGCCGCTGAGGTAAAGGCCGGGCGTTTTCGCCAGGATCTCTACTATCGCCTGAACGTGGTGGCAATTGAAGTACCGTCGCTGCGGCAACGACGGGAGGATATTCCCCTGCTGGCTGACCATTTTCTGCAGCGATTTGCTGAACGCAATCGCAAGGCGATAAAAGGCTTTACGCCCCAGGCGATGGATCTGCTGATTCACTACGACTGGCCGGGAAATATTCGCGAACTGGAAAATGCGGTAGAACGGGCAGTGGTGCTGCTGACCGGGGAATATATTTCCGAACGCGAGCTGCCGCTGGCGATTGCCAGTACGCCGATCCCGCTGGCGCAAAGTCAGGATATTCAGCCGCTGGTGGAAGTGGAAAAAGAGGTGATTCTGGCGGCGCTGGAGAAAACGGGCGGCAACAAAACCGAAGCCGCCCGTCAGTTAGGGATTACGCGCAAAACGCTATTAGCAAAACTGTCGCGTTAGTTCTGCTCGCGTTCGATAGCGCGCCAGCCGATATCTTTCCGGCAGAAGCAGTCGTCCCAGTGGATATCGGTCATTAAGGCATAAGAGCGTTTCTGCGCCTCTGCTACGGTATGACCCAGCGCGGTGACGCACAGTACGCGCCCGCCGCTGGTTACTACCTGCTCGTCATCCGCCAGTTTCGTGCCCGCGTGGAACACTTTGCCGCCTTCGACTTCTTCCAGCGGCAGGCCGTGGATCACATCGCCAGTGCGATAATCGCCCGGATATCCACCCGCAGCCATCACCACGCCGAGAGAAGCGCGTTCATCCCACTCGGATGTTTTCTCGTCCAGCTTGCCTTCACAGGCTGCCAGGCAGAGCTCAACCAGATCGGACTTCATGCGCAGCATAATCGGCTGGGTTTCTGGATCGCCAAAGCGGCAGTTAAATTCGATAACCTTCGGATTGCCCTGTTTGTCGATCATCAAACCAGCATAGAGAAAACCGGTGTAGGTATTGCCTTCCGCCGCCATGCCTTTCACGGTTGGCCAGATGATACGTTCCATGGTGCGCTGATGAACTTCATCGGTCACCACTGGCGCAGGGGAGTAAGCGCCCATCCCGCCAGTGTTCGGCCCGGTATCTTTATCGCCTACGCGTTTGTGATCCTGGCTGGTGGCCATCGGCAGCACATGCTCACCATCCACCATTACGATAAAGCTCGCTTCTTCGCCGTCAAGGAACTCCTCGATAACAATGCGATGACCTGCGTCGCCAAAAGCGTTGCCCGCCAGCATATCGTGAACAGCCGCTTCGGCTTCTTCCAGCGTCATCGCGACGATAACGCCTTTACCGGCGGCCAGACCGTCAGCTTTAATGACGATTGGCGCGCCTTTCTCACGCAGATATGCCAGCGCAGGCTCTATCTCGGTGAAGTTCTGGTATTCCGCTGTAGGGATCTTATGGCGAGCCAGGAAATCCTTGGTAAACGCTTTCGAGCCTTCCAGTTGCGCGGCGCCTGCGGTTGGGCCGAAGATTTTCAGCCCGGCGGCGCGGAAGGTATCGACCACGCCTTTCACCAGCGGCGCTTCCGGGCCGACGATGGTCAGATCGATCTTTTCGTTTTGCGCGAAGTCCAGCAGCGCCGGGATATCGGTCACGCCGATAGCGACGTTTTGCAGTGCAGGCTCCAGCGCAGTGCCAGCGTTACCCGGAGCAACAAAAACAGTCTCAACCAGCGGCGATTGCGCCGCTTTCCAGGCCAGCGCGTGCTCGCGGCCGCCGTTACCAATGACTAATACTTTCATCTGTCGCTCCATTAATGGCGGAAGTGGCGCATATCGGTGAACAGCATTGCAATACCGTGCTCGTCGGCGGCAGCAATCACTTCGTCATCACGGATAGAACCGCCAGGCTGGATTACGCAGGTCACGCCGGCAGCGGCGGCAGCATCAATACCGTCACGGAAAGGGAAGAACGCGTCAGAAGCCATCGAGGAACCTTTGACTTCCAGACCTTCATCGGCAGCTTTAATGCCGGCGATTTTCGCGGAGTACACGCGGCTCATCTGGCCTGCACCAATCCCGATGGTCATATTGTTTTTGGCATAAACGATGGCATTGGATTTCACGAACTTCGCCACTTTCCAGCAGAACAGCGCATCACGCAGCTCCTGTTCAGTCGGCTGACGTTTGGTGACGACGCGCAGTTCTTCTGCACCGACCATGCCCAGATCGCGATCCTGAACCAGCAGACCGCCGTTCACGCGTTTGAAATCAAGACCCGGGATACGTTCGCCCCACTGACCGCAGGTCAGGACGCGAACGTTCTGTTTGGCGGCGGTGATTTTCAGGGCTTCTTCGCTGGCGGACGGCGCAATAATTACTTCGACAAACTGACGAGAAATGATGGCCTGTGCTGTTTCAGCATCCAGCTCGCGGTTAAAGGCGATAATGCCGCCGAATGCGGAGGTTGGGTCGGTTTTATACGCGCGATCGTAAGCGTCAAGAATGGAATTGCCGATAGCCACGCCGCAAGGGTTGGCGTGCTTCACAATCACACATGCCGGCTCGGCGAACTCTTTCACGCACTCCAGCGCCGCATCGGTATCGGCGATGTTGTTATAAGAGAGGGCTTTACCCTGAACCTGGGTTGCAGTGGCAACGGAGGCTTCTTTTACATTCTCTTCTATATAGAAGGCAGCCTGCTGATGGCTGTTTTCGCCGTAGCGCATATCCTGCTTCTTAATGAAGTTCATGTTCAGCGTGCGTGGGAAGCGACCGGCAGCTTCTTTGCTTTCGCCGTGATAGGCCGGAACCATGCTGCCGAAGTAGTTGGCAATCATGCTGTCGTAAGCGGCGGTGTGCTCGAAGGCTTTGATAGCGAGGTCGAAACGGGTTGCAAGCAGAAGCGAACCTTCGTTGGCATCCATCTCTTTAATAATGGCGTCGTAGTCGCTGCTCTTGACCACGATTGCGACATCTTTATGGTTCTTCGCTGCGGAGCGCACCATCGTTGGGCCGCCGATATCGATGTTCTCAACCGCATCTTCCAGCGAGCAGCCTTCACGGGCAACGGTCTGGGCGAACGGATACAGGTTAACAACCACCATATCGATAGGCTGGATCTGATGTTCTTCCATAATGGCATCGTCCTGGCCGCGACGGCCCAGAATGCCACCATGTACTTTCGGATGCAGAGTCTTCACACGTCCATCCATCATCTCCGGGAAACCGGTGTAATCGGAAACTTCGGTCACCGGCAGACCCTTTTCTGCTAACAGTCGGGCAGTGCCTCCTGTAGATAGCAGTTCCACACCGCGTGCGGAAAGTGCCTGAGCGAATTCGACGATACCTGCTTTGTCAGAAACACTGAGCAGAGCGCGGCGGACTGGACGACGTTGTTGCATGGTAAATCCCCTGGATTTGACTATTACAGAGAGCGTTAGCTGAATTTTTCGCGAAAAACTCAGCTAACGCCCCTAACGGGGCATCTTTATTTTTCGCCCGCATTGTAACGAAAACGTTTGCGCAACGCTCGCGAATTTTTTTGTTTCGATGGTGAGCACCATTTCGATTGTGGTTAGCAGGTCAGGAATACAGAAATAACACTTATGATTGTGGATAACTCTGTGCGTAAAAAGGTATAAATAGGGGATTTGCTGGGGAATGCAGCAGTCAGTCATTTTTTTGCAATTTTTCTATTGCGGCCTCAGGAGAACTCCCTATAATGCGCCTCCATCGACACGGCGGATGTGAATCACTTCACACAAAC
>NZ_JABWNC020000033.1:0-30727 GCF_013368855.2 Escherichia sp. 93.0816
TGTTAATCATGTGTGAAGCATGAATCATTAACAGCCTTGTTGTTAATTTATTGTAAATTAACAATGCAACATAATTATCACAACAAAAAGACATAGATAAAAAACCAGTATTTTATTTAACAAAACCACCTTATCAATTTTTTATAATCCTAATTGATTAGAGTAGCCAATTTGTTGCTATTTCACATAACAAATTTTTATCATAGTTAATTGATTGTTGTCTTTATGAGCGCCGAACTGTAAATCCGTTACTTATTGTTTCTCTGGTAATAATCACAAAAAGAAATAGATACCTTCGGTATCGTCAGAGAGAACAAGAATTTTCAAAAGAATTTATATATGGCATTGATACTTCCCGATCTGTATTCAATGATTCGCTCAACGATTGAAAATCAAGAGAAATTGTTATAACAGGGATACAAAACAACAAAACGGAATTATAGCCAGGCGTTAGAAAACAATGGATATTCTCGGATACACGCTACCTTGTCTAAAAAATATTAACTCTCTGCTTTACAAAGGATTCCCCATGAAGAAAGCAACACATGTGATTGGCGTTGATACGATTGTACTCTCCTCTATCTATGGATATAGCGATATCGACTCATCAAGCATGAACTGAGTGGTATTCAGCTCCATATGAACAGCAACCTTGTGGTAAACATGATTTCGCCGTTGGAATCAAGGTTGTTCTGCAACATCTAACAGATTGCTTCAATCTGCCTGTTTTGGCTGTGTAATATTATTAATTTAACCATTTGAATATGATGATATTGTAAGATATCAGAAATTTAATTATCTGGAGATACGTGTTTACGACTACTAAACATTAAAGTAATAGTTGATAATTCAGTAGTACATCGAGTGTTATAACCAATTATATTAAAAAAGTTTTTTATACAATCGCATTGTAAAGAAGCACCAGCTACTTATAAAGCCAAAAAAAATATATATATTAATTCATACTGAAATAATATTTTCGACCGTAGTTCACGTTTGAAATGATTAATGACCTGCGCCTCTCACGCAGGTCAAATCAGGAAACTGTGTAACCGGCAAATAAAATGTTCGTAAACAGAGGGCATCATCAGTTGTCCACAAAATACAGCTGATTTACATTTTCGATTTTACACGTGCGATAGCCTCTTCATAAGAGGGCTTATTTTTTTCCGCATAAGCGAGTTGATAATGCTGCAATGCATCAGCGTTCTGTCCTGCAGTTTCATAAATTTTGGCAATGTTATAATAGGAGTTAGCGCGCGTTGTCGCCGCATTCGCTCCACTGGCTAACGAGATCGCTTTACGATTTGCCCAAATCGCTTCCGCTATGTTGCCATTTTTCTGATAAGCCAGACCCAGGTTACTAAATGCCTGTCCGTAATTGCCGTCTAATTCTGTTGCCTGTTGGAAGAGTTGAATGGCTTGCTCAAGTTGACCGGTTTTGTAAACAGCTTCGCCTTCACGATTATATTTTCTTGCCAGTTGAGTATCTCCACTGTTTTGCATCGCAGGTGAAGCTGGAGTTGAAGAGCTCGTCGCAGGCATTATCACAGTGGCTAAATCCCTGACGCCTAATATGGTGTCGTTAAAATTGGCGCTGGTAACAGAGTTGATATCTTCAAACTCGCCGTCTGGATTGTGTTTAAACACGGTCCAGATGTTCCCTTGTTCTCCAGCAGGGACACTATAACTACGCACCAGGGAGCTCGGCAGAACAATTTTCTTCATATATAAATCCTTTTACTGAATGGAGAAGAGATATTTCGCCGGGCATTATTGCGCAAGGGATGGGAAAAAAAGCAGCGGGAAAACTTTTCAGATTAGCGCCCGAATAAAAACAAAAAAGGCCATCATAAGATGGCCAACCATGTCGAAACCGACAGCCCTTCGCCATTCCTGTAGAGGGAAGCTGCGAGGGCTATTTCTTATTACAGATATTTATTTCAGAACAGTTTTCAGAGCTTCACCGATATCAGCCAGGCTGCGAACGGTTTTCACGCCTGCGGCTTCCAGAGCCGCGAATTTCTCATCCGCAGTCCCTTTCCCACCGGCAATGATGGCGCCAGCATGACCCATACGTTTGCCTTTCGGCGCAGTCACCCCAGCGATGTAGCCCACAACTGGCTTGGTAACGTGCTCTTTGATGTACGCAGCAGCTTCTTCTTCTGCGCTACCGCCGATCTCACCGATCATCACGATCGCTTCGGTCTGCGGATCTTTTTCGAACATTTCGAGAATGTCGATAAAGTTAGAGCCAGGGATCGGATCGCCGCCGATACCGACACAGGTCGACTGACCGAAACCGTAATCCGTGGTCTGTTTAACCGCTTCATAGGTCAGTGTACCGGAACGGGAAACGATACCCACTTTACCCGGTTTGTGAATGTGACCAGGCTGGATACCGATTTTGCATTCACCCGGGGTGATAACGCCTGGGCAGTTCGGGCCGATCATACGAACGCCTGCTTCGTCCAGTTTCACTTTCACAGTCAGCATATCCAGCGTCGGGATGCCTTCAGTGATGGTGATAATCAGTTTGATGCCTGCATCGATAGCTTCCAGAATGGAGTCTTTGCAAAACGGTGCTGGTACGTAGATAACAGAAGCGGTAGCGCCAGTGGCAGCAACGGCTTCACGCACGGTGTTGAACACCGGCAGGCCGAGGTGGGTGGTACCGCCTTTACCTGGGGTTACGCCGCCAACCATTTTGGTGCCGTATGCAATAGCCTGTTCTGAGTGGAAAGTCCCCTGGCTACCAGTAAAGCCCTGGCAGATAACCTTGGTGTTTTTATCAATTAAAATGGACATTATTTCCCCTCCACTGCGGCAACAACCTGCTGAGCTGCATCCGTCAGACCTTTTGCTGCAATAATATTCAGGCCACTGTCAGCCAGTTTCTTCGCGCCGAGTTCGGCGTTGTTACCTTCCAGACGTACCACGACCGGTACGTTAACACCCACTTCCGCTACCGCGCCGATGATACCGTCAGCGATCAGGTCGCAACGAACGATACCGCCGAAGATGTTAACCAGAACGGCTTTCACTTTGTCGTCAGAGAGGATGATTTTGAACGCTTCGGTTACACGTTCTTTGGTTGCGCCGCCGCCAACGTCAAGGAAGTTAGCCGGTTCACCGCCGTGCAGTTTAACGATGTCCATGGTGCCCATCGCCAGACCTGCGCCGTTAACCATACAACCGATGTTACCGTCCAGCGCAACGTAGTTCAGTTCCCACTGTGCAGCCTGCGCTTCACGTGGATCTTCCTGCGACTGGTCGCGCATTTCGCGCAGATCAGGCTGGCGGAACAGTGCGTTACCGTCAGCGCCCAGTTTGCCGTCGAGGCAGACAAGATCGCCCTGTTTGGTAATAACCAGCGGGTTGATTTCGATCAGCGCCAGATCGCGCTCAAGGAAAATGGTCGCCAGACCCATAAAGATTTTGGTGAACTGCTGAACCAGTTTACCTTCCAGACCCAGTTTGAACGCCAGCTCACGTCCCTGATACGGCATCGGGCCAGTCAGCGGATCAAGCGCAACTTTGTGGATCAGGTGCGGGGTTTCTTCCGCCACTTTTTCGATTTCCACGCCGCCTTCGGTGGAGGCCATAAAGACCACACGGCGGGAACTACGGTCAACAACGGCGCCGAGATACAGCTCTTTAGCGATATCGGTCGCCGCTTCAACCAGAATCTGGTTAACCGGTTGGCCATTGGCATCTGTTTGATACGTTACCAGACGCTTGCCCAGCCAGTTCTCTGCAAAAGCACGGATGTCTTCTTTGCTGTTTACAACTTTCACACCGCCCGCTTTACCACGGCCACCAGCGTGAACCTGACATTTCACTACCCACGGACCCGCACCGATTTTTGAAGCGGCTTCTTCTGCTTCGCGCGGAGTAGTACAGGCATAACCCACTGGCGCCGGTAAGCCATAGCGGGCAAAAAGTTGTTTTGCCTGATATTCATGTAAGTTCATGTGTTCTGTCCATCCTTTAGTAATCGTTATCTTTTAAACCGTAGACCGAATATGACGTATCGTTTCCGGGCATTGTCGGTCACCCGTAGGCCTGATAAGACGCGCCAGCGTCGCATCAGGCTTCAATTGCCGGAGAAGGCGATAAAGCCTTATCCGGTCTACAGTGCAGGTGAGGCTTAAACTACTACACGTCCAGCAGCAGACGCGTCGGATCTTCCAGCAACTCTTTGATCGTTACCAGGAAGCCCACGGATTCGCGACCATCGATCAGACGGTGATCGTAGGACAGCGCCAGGTACATCATCGGCAGGATCTCAACCTGACCATTCACCGCCATCGGACGATCTTTGATAGCGTGCATACCCAGAATTGCGCTCTGCGGCGGGTTGATGATAGGCGTAGACATCAGGGAACCGAACACACCACCGTTGGTGATGGTGAAGTTACCACCGGTCAGATCTTCAACCGTCAGCTTACCGTCACGGCCTTTAACAGCCAGCTCTTTGATTTTCTTCTCGATGTCTGCCATGCCGAGGGTATCGACATCACGCAGAACCGGCGTCACCAGACCGCGCGGCGTAGAAACCGCCATGCTGACGTCGAAATAGTTGTGGTAAACCACATCATCGCCATCGATAGACGCGTTCACTTCCGGGTAACGTTTCAGGGCTTCAACCACCGCTTTCACGTAGAAGGACATAAAGCCCAGACGGATGCCGTGACGTTTTTCAAATGCTTCACCGTACTGCTTACGCAGATCCATAATCGGCTTCATGTTGACTTCGTTGAACGTGGTCAACATGGCGGTGGAGTTTTTCGCTTCCAGCAGACGCTCTGCCACACGCTTACGCAGGCGAGTCATCGGGACACGTTTTTCGCTACGTGCAGCCAGTGCCGGTTGTGCCGCCGGAGCCGCAGCAGCCGGTGCAGAGTCTTTCGCCGGGGCTTTCGCCAGATGTTTTTCCACATCTTCACGGGTCAGACGCCCACCGACACCAGTGCCTTTAATCGCGCTAGCTTCGAGGTTGTGTTCAGCCAGCAGGCGACGGATCGCCGGGCTTAACGCGTCGTTGTTTTGCTCTTCCAGAGACGCCTGCTGGCGTTGCGCCGGAGTGGACGCTTTCTCTTCAGATTTGGCGCTGGTTTCTTTACCGGCGCTGTTGCCTTCACGCAGGCGACCGAGGATCTGACGAGACGTTACGGTTGTACCTTCATCTTCCAGAACCGCATCCAGAATGCCGTCTGCTGATGCCGGTACTTCCAGTACCACTTTGTCAGTTTCGATTTCTACCAGCACTTCATCGCGAACAACCGCGTCGCCCGGTTTTTTGTGCCAGGTTGCGACGGTGGCATCTGCTACGGATTCAGGCAGGTCAGGGACCAGAATATCTACGCTACTCATTGTGTATCCTTTATTTATTCGACGTTCAGCGCGTCATTAACCAGATCTTGTTGCTGTTTCTGGTGAACGGACATATACCCTACCGCCGGAGAGGCGGAGGCCGGGCGGCCTGCATAACGCAGAGAAGCCCCAAACGGAATCACTTCACGGAAATGATGCTGGCTGCAGTACCATGCGCCCTGGTTGAGCGGCTCTTCCTGGCACCAGACAAAATCCTTGACGTGAGCAAACTGCTGCAACACTTCCTGCATCGCTTTATGCGGGAACGGGTAGAGTTGCTCGATACGCACGATCGCGACATCTTTTTGATTATTCTTACGGCGTTGTTCCAGCAGGTCGTAATAAACCTTACCAGAACACATCACTACGCGCTTCACGCCCTTCGGATCAAGCTCGTCGATTTCACCGATGGCAGGCAGGAAGGTGCCGTTCGCCAGTTCTTCGAGGCTGGAGACCGCCAGCGGATGACGCAGCAGCGATTTCGGCGACATCACGACCAGCGGACGACGCATCCCGCGCAGCGCCTGACGACGCAGCATGTGGTAAACCTGTGCCGGGGTAGACGGTACGCAAACCTGCATGTTTTGCTCAGCGCAAAGTTGCAGATAACGTTCCAGACGCGCGGAGGAGTGCTCTGGCCCCTGCCCTTCGTAACCGTGCGGCAGCAGCATCACCAGGCCACACATCCGGCCCCATTTCTGTTCGCCAGAAGAGATAAACTGGTCGATAACCACCTGCGCACCATTGGCGAAGTCACCGAACTGCGCTTCCCAGATGGTCAGGGTGCGTGGTTCTGCGGTGGCATAACCGTATTCAAACGCCAGTACCGCTTCTTCAGATAGTACGGAGTCCCAGACGCGGAACGCGCCCTGGCCGTTATGGATATGTTGCAGCGGCGTGTAAGTGGAACCG
The DNA here is from genome assembly GCF_013368855.2 of Escherichia sp. 93.0816. Classification (NCBI taxonomy): domain Bacteria; kingdom Pseudomonadati; phylum Pseudomonadota; class Gammaproteobacteria; order Enterobacterales; family Enterobacteriaceae; genus Escherichia; species Escherichia sp. 93.0816. Next base: position 6,289 of record NZ_JABWNC020000033.1, read on the forward strand.
TTGGACTGGTTGTGGATCACCGCGTGGCGGTGGAAGAAAGTACCGCGACCGGAGTCTTCACCCGACAGGCGAACCGGAATGCCTTCGTCAACCAGCGTGGCGTAAGCGAGGTTTTCCGCACCACCCCAGTCGAACAGTTTCTCACCGGCTGCCATTGCCTGGCGATCGCCATAAATCTTGGCAACGCGAGACTGCATTTCAACCGCTTCCGGCACCGTGCTGATGCGTTTAGCCAGCTCCTGCAGGCGCTTCATCTCAACTTTGTTCGGGTACTCTTCGTCCCATTCGTGGTTGAGGTACGGCGACCAGGTGAAAGAGTGCATGTTCATCGGACGCCACTCTGCCACCACGCAATCGCCAGCATCCAGCGCATCGCGGTACAGGTTAACCATCTCGGTGGCATCTTCCAGCGTCGCCACTTTTTCCTGCTCCAGCTTGTCAGCGTAGATTTTGCGCGGCGTTGGATGTTTTTTGATTTTCTGATACATCAGCGGCTGGGTTGCGCTCGGCTCGTCGGCTTCGTTGTGGCCGTGACGGCGGTAGCATACCAGGTCGATGAAGACATCACGTTTAAAGGTGTTACGGAAATCGAGCGCCAGACGGGTCACAAAGGCAACGGCTTCCGGATCATCCGCGTTTACGTGGAAAATCGGTGCCTGAACCATCTTACCGATATCAGTACAGTACGGCGTCGAACGAGCATCCAGCGGGTTAGAGGTGGTGAAGCCAACCTGGTTGTTGATAACGATACGTACCGTACCGCCAACTTCATAACCGCGCGCTTTCGACATGTTCAGGGTTTCCTGAACCACGCCCTGTCCGGTCACTGCGGCGTCACCGTGGATGGTGATTGGCAGGACTTTATTACTGCTCGGCTCATCAAGTCTGTCCAGACGGGCACGAACAGAACCGATAACTACCGGGCTTACAATCTCAAGGTGAGACGGGTTAAATGCCAGTGCCAGGTGCACCAGGCCGCCATCGGTCTGGAAGTCAGACGAGAAGCCCATGTGGTATTTCACGTCACCCGTGCCGAGGTGTTCTTTATGTTTACCGGCAAACTCGTCGAACAAGTCTTGCGGTTTTTTACCCAGCACGTTCACCAGCACGTTCAGACGACCACGGTGCGCCATCCCGAGAACCACTTCACGGGTGCCGCTGTTGCCCGCGTGGCGGATCATCTCTTTAAGCATCGGGATTAACGCGTCGCCGCCTTCCAGCGAGAAGCGTTTTGCGCCAGGGAATTTTGCGCCAAGGTAACGTTCAAGGCCTTCAGCGGCGGTCAGTTCGCTTAAGAAGCGTTTTTTCTCTTCGCTATTGAACGTCGCGCGACCAGACTCGATACGCTGTTGGATCCAGCGTTTTTCTTCGGTGCTGGTTATGTGCATATACTCGGCGCCAATCGGGCCACAGTAGGTTTGCTTGAGAGCTTCCAGCAGCTCGCCGAGTTTCATGGTCTCTTTGCCGCTGGCAAATGAACCGACGTTGAAGGTCTCCTGAAAGTCTGCTTCGGTCAGATCGTGGAAAGACGGATCCAGATCGGCCACTTTATCTTGCTGCCACAGTCCCAGCGGATCGAGATTCGCATGTTGGTGACCACGGAAGCGGTATGCGTTAATGAGCTGCAGGACTTTAACCTGCTTCACATTGGTGTCAGGGTCGGAGATCGTTGAAGAGTAACGTGAAGCGTCTTTCGCCAGGCGGCGGAAATATTCACGCGTTTGAGAATGGAATTGATCCGGTTTGACTCCCGTACCAGGTAACTGCTGGAACGTCGAACGCCAGTTAGCGTCAACCGAGTCAGGATCGGTTAAGAAGTCTTCATAGAGCTGTTCTATCCAGCTCTGGTTTGCGCCAGAGAGGTAAGAAGAGTCCAACCAGGCTTTCAAAGCGCTGTTCTGCATCGTGATCCCTTAAGCATCTTTTTTATGCTTACTTCGCCGTGGATACTACCACGCACAGTGATGTGCGTGCCGGGGTTCACTTGTTGCGGACTTGTCGTGTTTTCTGCGTCCGCTAAGGAACCTTTAAAAACTGTCTTAGTGTCAGGGGCAGTTTTTAAAGATTTCCTGCATTTCTTTTCCAGGCCGGATAAGGCGTTTACGCCACATCCGGCACTGGTTGCCTGATGCGACGCTTGCGCGTCTTATCAGGCCTGGTATTTATGCATTACGTTGCAACAACATCGACTTGATATGGCCGATGGCACGCGTCGGGTTCAGCCCTTTCGGACATACACTGACGCAGTTCATGATGCTGTGACAGCGGAATACACTGAATGCATCACTCAAACCGTCAAGGCGACTGTCAGTCTCGGTATCACGGCTATCAATCAGGAAACGATATGCCGCTAACAAGCCTGCAGGACCGATAAACTTATCGGGATTCCACCAGAAAGACGGACAAGAGGTTGAACAACATGCGCAGAGAATACATTCATACAGCCCGTCGAGTTTTTCACGTTGCTCTGGCATTTGTAAATGCTCACGAGCTGGTAGATTTTGTCCATTATTCAACAAGTAAGGCTTAATTTTCTCATATTGCGCATAGAATTGTCCCATGTCTACCACCAAATCGCGGATCACCGGTAAACCTGGCAACGGACGAATTACAATCTTCTTGCCCGGCTGGTTGAGTGCCGAAATCGGGGTAATACAGGCCAGACCATTCTTGCCATTCATGTTCAGACCGTCGGAACCACACACACCTTCACGGCAGGAGCGACGGAACGACAGGCTGGGATCTTTCTCTTTCAGCTGAATAAGTGCATCCAGCAGCATCATGTCGCGACCTTCTTCCGCTTCCAGGGTGTAATCCTGCATACGCGGAGCATCATCAACATCCGGGTTATAGCGATAAATTGAAAACTCGAGTCTCATTTTCCTGTCTCCGCATTAGTAAGTACGAATCTTCGGCGGGAATGCCGGGCGCAGTTTCGGTTCCATGTTGACGCTACGTCGCGTCATGGATTCCGACTCTGGCAGATACAGGGAGTGACACAGCCAGTTTTCATCATCACGATCCGGGAAGTCGAAGCGGCTATGCGCGCCACGGCTTTCAGTACGGAAGTTGGCAGAAACAGCCGTTGCATACGCCGTTTCCATCAGGTTATCCAGTTCCAGGCATTCAACGCGCTGGGTGTTGAACTCGCTGGAAGTGTCATCCAGACGGGCATTTTTCAGACGCTCGCGGATCACTTTCAACTGCTCAAGCCCTTTCGCCATCGCATCACCTTCACGGAATACCGAGAAGTTATGCTGCATACATTCTTGCAGTGCTTTACGGATCGCCACCGGATCTTCACCGTTACGGTTGTTATTCCAGCGGTTCAGACGCTCCAGAGACGCTTCTACATCAGACTCGCTGGCATCGCGCAGTGCGCCCTGCTCGGCGATAGACTCTTGCAGATGCAGACCTGCCGCGCGACCAAATACCACCAGATCCAGCAGCGAGTTGCCGCCAAGGCGGTTAGCACCGTGTACCGATACGCAAGCAATTTCCCCCACCGCGAACAGGCCAGGGATCACCACATCTTCGCCCTTCTCATTCACTGTCAGCGCCTGACCGGTCACTTTGGTCGGAATACCGCCCATCATGTAGTGACAGGTTGGGATAACCGGAATCGGTTCTTTAACCGGATCAACGTGAGCGAAGGTACGGGAGAGTTCCAGGATACCCGGCAAGCGGGATTCGAGAACTTCTTTACCCAGGTGGTCGAGTTTCAGTTTTGCGTGTGGTCCCCACGGACCATCACAACCGCGACCTTCACGGATTTCGATCATGATGGAGCGCGCCACCACATCACGACCCGCCAGGTCTTTGGCGTTCGGCGCATAACGCTCCATAAAGCGTTCGCCATGTTTGTTCAGCAGGTAACCGCCTTCACCACGGCAACCTTCGGTGACCAGTACACCCGCACCGGCAATACCCGTCGGGTGGAACTGCCACATTTCCATATCCTGCACCGGTACGCCTGCACGGATAGCCATGCCGACGCCGTCGCCGGTGTTAATGTGGGCGTTAGTGGTGGACTGATAAATACGCCCTGCCCCGCCGGTCGCCAGCACGGTCGCGCGGGCTTTGAAGTAAACCACTTCACCGGTTTCGATGCACAGTGCGGTACAACCGACCACTGCGCCATCCTGGTTTTTCACCAGATCCAGCGCATACCACTCGGAGAAAATGGTGGTATGGTTTTTCAGGTTCTGCTGATAAAGCGTGTGCAACAGTGCGTGACCGGTACGGTCAGCCGCTGCCGCTGTACGTGCCGCCTGCTCGCCGCCGAAGTTTTTCGACTGACCGCCAAACGGACGTTGATAGATACGACCATCATCAAGGCGCGAGAACGGCAGCCCCATGTGTTCCAGTTCCAGAATCGCTTCCGGCCCGGTTTTACACATATATTCAATCGCGTCCTGGTCACCGATATAGTCCGACCCTTTTACGGTGTCGTACATATGCCATTCCCAGTTATCTTCATGGGTATTACCCAGCGCAACGGTAATACCGCCCTGCGCAGACACGGTATGGGAACGGGTCGGGAAGACTTTAGAGAGCAGCGCACAGGTCTGGCCGCTCTGGGAAATTTGCAGCGCCGCGCGCATACCTGCGCCACCAGCACCAATCACAACTGCATCAAATTCTCTGACTGGCAATTTCATTACACACCCCACACCACAACGAATCCATAAATCACGTAAACCACCAGTGCAACGACAATCACCAGTTGCAGCATCAGGCGCAAAGCCAGCGGTTTAACGTAGTCGGTCAACACCTGCCACATGCCGATCCAGGCGTGGATCAGGATGGAAAACAGCGCCAGCAGGGTGAACACTTTAGTGAACGCAGAGGCAAAGAAACCGATCCAGACTTCATATGTCAGTTCGCCACTGGTAGCGAAAAAACCGACCATATAAATGATGTAGAGCGTCAGGACGATAGCAGTAGCGCGAACGAGGATGAAATCATGTACGCCATTGCGTCCTAATGCGGAGGCGTTGCTTACCATACGAGGACTCCTGCAAGAATTGAAAGCACGACAGTAATGACAAAGGAGATTTTGGCGGAACGTTTACCCGCTTCGAATGTTTCTTCCAGATAGCCAAAATCCATCATCATGTGGCGAATACCTACGACGACGTGATACGCCAGAGCGGTAAGGATGCCCCACATGATAAATTTGACGAAGAAGCTGCCCATAATGGCGGAAGCTTGCTCGAAACCTTCAGGGGAAGAGAGGCTAGTACCCAGAAGCCACAGCAGGATGCCCACTGCAACAAAGGTGATCACACCGGAAACGCGATGGAGAATGGACGCTATCGCCGTGACGGGGAACCGGATGGTCTGTAGGTCCAGATTAACAGGTCTTTGTTTTTTCACATTTCTTATCATGAATAACGCCCACATGCTGTTCTTATTATTCCCTGGGGACTACGGGTACAGAGGATAACTTTCTGTTACCTGGAGACGTCGGGATTTCCTTCCTCCGGTCTGCTTGCGGGTCAGACAGCGTCCTTTCTATAACTGCGCGTCATGCAAAACACTGCTTCCAGATGCGAAAACGACACGTTACAACGCTGGGTGGCTCGGGATTGCAGGGTGTTCCGGAGACCTGGCGGCAGTATAGGCCGTTCACAAAATCATTACAATTAACCTACATATGCTTTGTCGGGTTTTATCCAGAACAGTGATCTGAGTCACGATAACAACATTTATTTAATTTTTAACCATCTCATTTGACAATCATTCAACAAAGTTGTTACAAACATCATCAGGAAAAGCATATAATGCGTAAAAGTTATGGGGTCACTATTTCACCTAAGATTAACTTATGTAACAGTGTGGAAGTATTGACCAATCCATCCAGGACAGTTATTAGTGATAGACAGGTTTAATAATTCGGATTGCTAAGTGCTTGATTCGCCGTTTATTCGTCATCAATGAATCCTTTACCTGCAAGCGCCCAGAGCTCTGTACCCAGGTTTTCCCCTCTTTCGCAGAGCGGCGAGCCAAATAACAAACGGGTAAAGCCAGGTTGATGTGCGAAGGCAAATTTAAGTTCCGGCAGTCTTACGCAATAAGGCGCTAAGGAGACCTTAAATGGCTGATACAAAAGCAAAACTCACCCTCAACGGGGATACAGCTGTTGAACTGGATGTGCTGAAAGGCACGCTGGGTCAAGATGTTATTGATATCCGTACTCTCGGTTCAAAAGGTGTGTTCACCTTTGACCCAGGCTTCACTTCAACCGCATCCTGCGAATCTAAAATTACTTTTATTGATGGTGATGAAGGTATTTTGCTGCATCGAGGTTTCCCGATCGATCAGCTGGCGACCGATTCTAACTACCTGGAAGTCTGTTACATTCTGCTGAATGGTGAAAAACCGACCCAGGAACAGTATGACGAGTTTAAAACTACAGTTACCCGTCATACGATGATCCACGAACAGATTACCCGTCTGTTCCACGCCTTCCGTCGCGACTCTCATCCGATGGCGGTCATGTGCGGTATTACCGGCGCGCTGGCAGCGTTTTATCACGACTCACTTGACGTCAATAATCCACGTCATCGTGAAATCGCCGCGTTCCGTCTGCTGTCGAAAATGCCAACCATGGCTGCAATGTGTTACAAATACTCCATCGGTCAGCCATTTGTTTACCCGCGCAATGACCTTTCTTACGCTGGCAACTTCCTGCACATGATGTTCTCCACGCCATGCGAACCGTATGAAGTCAATCCAATTCTGGAACGTGCAATGGATCGTATTCTGATCCTGCACGCTGACCACGAACAGAACGCGTCTACCTCTACCGTGCGTACCGCTGGCTCTTCGGGTGCAAACCCGTTTGCTTGTATCGCAGCAGGTATTGCTTCGCTGTGGGGGCCAGCTCACGGTGGTGCTAACGAAGCTGCGCTGAAAATGCTGGAAGAAATCAGCTCCGTTAAACACATTCCGGAATTTGTTCGTCGTGCGAAAGATAAGAATGACTCTTTCCGCCTGATGGGCTTCGGTCACCGCGTGTACAAAAATTACGACCCGCGCGCCACCGTAATGCGTGAAACCTGCCATGAAGTCCTGAAAGAGCTGGGCACCAAAGATGACCTGCTGGAAGTGGCAATGGAGCTGGAAAACATCGCGCTGAACGACCCGTACTTTATCGAGAAAAAACTGTACCCGAACGTCGATTTCTACTCCGGTATCATCCTGAAAGCGATGGGTATTCCGTCTTCCATGTTCACCGTCATTTTCGCAATGGCACGTACGGTTGGCTGGATCGCCCACTGGAGCGAAATGCACAGTGACGGCATGAAAATTGCCCGTCCGCGTCAGCTGTATACTGGCTATGAAAAACGTGACTTTAAAAGCGATATCAAACGTTAATCGGTGATGACTAAGTAGTAAATTCATTTAACCCGCCCTTTTTATATGGCGGGTTATTTTTTGTTGGATAAAACACTAAAAATTGTAAAAATAAAATTAAAAAACAAACAGCGAACAAAAAACAAGCTGCTTACATAGCAATCAATATAATATCTTTTTAGAAATGATTGCTTTCTCCATCTTGCTTATAACCTTCTGAATATTATGCACATCCATTGTTCACTTCTATTTTTAATAGCTAAATCAATTCACATCACAAATTAATTACTTTCATATTTAGTAAAGCTAAATCTATTTTTAAGTAAAACTAAAAACACTCCACACGCAAAATCAGATAATCTGGCTGAGCTATACTATTTTTCTATTTCCTTAAAGGATTCTGTTATGTTTAAAGGACAAAAAACATTGGCCGCATTGGCCGTATCTCTGCTGTTCACTGCGCCTGTTTATGCTGCCGATGAAGGCTCTGGTGAAATTCATTTTAAAGGTGAGATTATTGAAGCACCTTGTGAAATTCATCCTGAAGATGTTGATAAAAATATTGACCTTGGACAAGTTACAACAACCCATATAAATCGGGATCATCACAGCAATAAAGTGGCCGTCGACATTCGCTTAATAAACTGTGATCTGCCAAGTTCTGATAACGGTAGCGGTTCGCCGATATCCAAAGTTGCCGTAACCTTCGACGGTTCGGCTAAAACGACCGGGGCAACACCTCTGTTGAGCAATACCAGTGCTGGCGAAGCAACAGGTGTCGGCGTAAGACTGATGGACAAAAATGACACAAACATCGTATTGGGTACAGCTGCACCAGACCTCGATCTGGATTCAAGCTCAACAGAACAAACGCTGAACTTCTTTGCCTGGATGGAACAAATTGACAATGCAGTCAATGTCACGGCTGGTGCCGTAACCGCTAACGCGACCTACGTTCTGGATTATAAATAAGCATAATTATGGCGGCGACGTAGCCGCCTTTCTGCAAATATTTATCAGGTATGGACACCGTGAATATTTATCGACTCTCTTTTATTTCCTGCCTGACGATGGTAATGCCGTCTGCGCTGGCGGTCGAATTTAACCTGAGCGTCCTCGACAAATCGATGCGTGATAGCATTGATATTTCATTATTAAAAGACAAAGGGGTGATTGCCCCCGGTGAATATTTTGTTAGCATTACCGTTAATAATAACCAAATAAGTAACGGGCAAAAAATTAGCTGGCAAAAAAGCGGTGATAAAACCATTCCGTGCATTGATGAATCACTGGTGGATAAATTCGGTTTAAAACCAGACTTCCGTCAATCATTAGTACAGATAAATCAGTGTATTGATTTTAGTTCGCATCCAGAAATACTCTTCAGTTTCGATCAAGCCAATCAGCAACTCAATATCACCATTCCGCAAGCGTGGCTGGCATGGCACTCAGAAAACTGGATGCCGCCATCAACATGGAAAGAAGGTGTAGCTGGCGTCCTGATGGATTACAACCTGTTTGCCAGCAACTACCGTCCACAGGGCAGTAGCAGCAACACCAACCTGAACGCTTACGGTACTGCCGGTATTAACATAGGTACATGGCGCTTACGCAGCGATTACCAGTTGAGCCGTTCCGAAAGCGACGATGCCCATGACCAGAGCGGCGGAATATCACGTACTTATCTTTTTCGCCCACTACCGCAATTAGGTTCGAAATTAACCCTGGGCGAAACTGATTTCAGTTCCAATATTTTCGACGGTTTTTCTTATACCGGTGCGGCACTGACCAGCGATGACCGGATGTTGCCCTGGGAATTGCGCGGTTACGCCCCACAAATTAGTGGTATCGCGCAAACCAACGCCACCGTCACCGTAAGTCATTCGGGGCGAGTTATTTACCAGAAAAAAGTCCCGCCAGGCCCGTTTATCATTGATGACATCAATCAGTCTGTCCAGGGTACGCTGGATGTCAAAGTGACGGAAGACGATGGGCGTGTGAACAACTTTCAGGTTTCGGCCGCCTCGACGCCCTTCCTGACGCGCCAGGGTCAGGTTCGCTATAAACTTGCTGTTGGTCAGCCGCGAACCTCAATGTCTCATCAAACTGAAAATGAAACCTTTTTTAGCAATGAAATGTCCTGGGGGATGCTCTCGAATACCTCGTTATATGGCGGTTTGCTACTCTCCGGAAATGACTATCATTCTGGCGCAATAGGCATCGGGCAAAATATGCTCTGGCTGGGGGCATTGTCATTTGATGTCACCTGGGCCAATAGCCAATTTGATACCCAGCAGGACGAGCGAGGCTTAAGCTACCGTTTCAATTACAGCAAACAAGTGGACGCCACAAATAGTACGATTTCACTCGCTGCTTATCGCTTCTCCGATCGTCATTTTCACAGCTACGCCAACTATCTGGATCACAAATACAACGACAACGATGCACAAGACGAAAAACAAACGATCAGCTTATCAGTAGGCCAACCGATAACCCCTCTGAACCTCAACCTGTACGCAAACCTGTTACATCAGACCTGGTGGAACGCAAATACCTCCACGACCGCCAACATAACGGCAGGTTTTAATATTGATATCGGTGAGTGGAAAGATATATCAGTTTCGACGTCATTCAACACAACCCACTACGAAGACAAAGATCGCGACAACCAGATTTACCTGTCGATTTCATTACCTGTCGGTAACGGTGGTCGAGTCGGCTATGACATGCAAAACAGTAGTAACAGCACCACACACCGCATGTCGTGGAACGATACGCTGGATGAACGTAATAACTGGGGCATGTCTGCCGGGCTGCAATCCGACCGTCCGGACAATGGCGCCCAGGTGAGTGGTAACTATCAACACCTGAGTTCAGCCGGCGAATGGGATTTGTCTGGCACTTATGCCGCCAATGATTACAGCTCTGTCAGCAGTAGCTGGAGCGGTTCCTTTACCGCCACTCAATATGGCGCAGCCTTCCATCGCCGCAGTTCAACCAACGAGCCACGGCTGATGGTCAGCACCGACGGCGTGGCAAATATTCCGGTTCAGGGTAACCTCGACTACACCAACCATTTTGGTATTGCGGTAGTGCCGCTAATTTCCAGTTACCAACCTTCCACCGTGGCAGTCAACATGAATGATTTACCTGATGGCGTAACGGTTGCTGAAAATATCATCAAAGAAACGTGGATTGAAGGCGCTATTGGTTACAAATCGCTGGCTTCCCGTTCTGGTAAAGACGTTAACATTATTATTCGCGACGCCAGCGGTCACTATCCCCCTCTCGGTGCCGATATTCAGCAGAATGGCAGCGGAATCAGTGTAGGTATGGTTAGCGAGGAAGGCCATGCCTGGCTTGGTGGAGTAGCTGAAAACCAGCAATTTACCGTGCTCTGGGGTGACAAACAAAGTTGCATTATTCATCTGCCAGAACGTCTGGAAGATACGACCAAACGCCTGATTTTACCTTGTCATTAATTAAGGAAAAGAGAATGACATTTATTAAAGGATTGCCCCTGATTCTGTTAGCCGTCAGCCTGGGTAGCCACGCTGCCGTGCAACCCGATCGCACACGAGTTGTGTTTAACGCCAACGACAAAGCCACCAGCCTGCGCATAGAAAACCAGAGTGACAAACTGCCTTACCTTGCTTATTCCTGGATAGAAAATGATAAAGGGGAGAAAAGTGACGATCTTCTGGTCGCTCTGCCACCAATACAGCGCCTGGAACCAAAAGCAACATCGCAGGTGCGGATTGTAAAGCAAGCGTCAACCACACAATTGCCCGGCGATCGTGAAACGCTGTTCTACTATAACATGCGCGAAATTCCGCCAGCACCGGATAAAAGCAGCGACCATGCGATACTTCAGGTCGCGATCCAAAGCCGTATCAAGTTGTTCTGGCGACCTGCGGCATTGCGCAAGAAAACAGGTGAACACGTAGAGCTACAGTTACAGGTTAGTCAGCAGGGCAACCAACTTACCCTGAAAAACCCTACCGCCTATTACCTGACGATTGCCTATCTTGGGCAAAATGATAAAGGTGTGATCCCCGGTTTTAAATCGCTGATGATTGCCCCTTTTAGCACCATCATAACTCATACAGGAAGCTATAACGGTAATCAATTTTACCTGGGTTACATGGATGATTACGGCGCATTACGGATGAATACTCTGAACTGTAACGGACAATGTCGTTTACAGGCGGTGGAGGCGAAGAAATGAGTACTGGCAAGGGATTGTTGTTCGTTATCTGTCTGTTATTTCTGCCGTTGAAGTCTGCGCTGGCGCTGAACTGCTATTTTGGCTCATCTGGCGGATCTGTAGAAAAATCAGAAGCTATTCAACCCTTTGCTGTGCCGGGCAATGCTAAACCTGGCGATAAAATCTGGGAATCTGACGATATTAAAATTCCCGTCTATTGTGACAACAATACTAACGGCAACTTTGAAAGCGAGCATGTTTATGCCTGGGTAAACCCCTACCCCGGAATGCAGGATCGCTATTATCAACTTGGCGTAACATATAACGGCGTTGATTACGATGCCAGTCTCGGGAAAAGTCGAATCGACACCAACCAGTGTATCGACAGCAAGAAAATTGGTATCTACACACCAGAGCAGATCATTGCTATGGGGTGGCAAAATAAGATTTGTTCCGGCGATCCCAGCAATATTCATATGTCGCGTACATTTCTCGCGCGTATGCGGCTCTATGTTAAAGTTCGTGAAATGCCGCCGCATGATTATCAAAGTACGCTGAGCGACTATATTGTGGTGCAATTTGATGGCGCTGGCAGTGTTAATGAAGATCCTTCCGCCCAAAACCTGAAATATCACATTACCGGTCTGGAAAACATCCGTGTACTGGATTGCAGCGTTAACTTTTCTATTTCGCCTGAAACACAGGTGATTGATTTTGGTAAATTTAACGTACTGGATATTCGCCGTCACACGATGTCGAAAAATTTTAGTATTAAGACGACGAAATCACAAAATGACCAGTGCACCGACGGATTTAAAGTCAGTTCCTCCTTTTATACCGAAGAAACGTTGGTTGAAGAAGATAAAGCATTGTTGATTGGTAATGGCCTTAAACTACGTTTACTGGATGAAAACGCCTCGCCCTATACTTTCAACAAATACAGCGAATATGCCGATTTCACCAGCGACATGTTAGTTTATGAAAAAAACTTTACCGCCGAATTGTCATCCATGCCAGGCACCCCCATCGAGGCTGGTCCCTTCGATACAGTAGTGCTTTTTAAGATTAACTATAACTGAGTTACCATGATGCCCTTTGCAGCCAGAAAGGGCATCTCTTTCAGATAATTGCTTATTTTCCCCTTTTCCTTGATTACCGTTATTTTTTCCAGGCCCGGCTTTCTTTATGCTGTATCGATACACCAAAGAGAAAATAATGAGGGAGCGAAGGATGCCAGTCTTGCAGTGGGGCATGTTATGTGTGTTATCACTTCTCCTTTCTATTGGTTTCCTCGCGGTACATCTCCCGGCGGCACTATTACTTGGGCCGATGATCGCCGGGATCATCTTCAGTATGCGTGGAATGACTCTGCAACTCCCTCGCTCCGCTTTTCTTGCTGCGCAGGCCATTCTTGGCTGCATGATTGCGCAAAACCTCACTGGCTCGATCCTCACTACTCTGGCCGTTAACTGGCCAATTGTGTTAGCCATTTTACTGGTGACGCTGCTTTCCAGCGCCATCGTGGGCTGGTTATTGGTGCGCTATAGCTCGCTACCGGGTAATACCGGCGCCTGGGGTTCTTCTCCTGGCGGCGCAGCGGCAATGGTCGCTATGGCGCAGGATTACGGCGCAGATATCCGTCTGGTGGCGTTTATGCAATATTTGCGAGTACTGTTTGTCGCAGGTGCGGCAGTTCTGGTTACGCGGATGATGCTGGGCGATAACGCTGAAGCGGTTAACCAGCAAATCGTCTGGTTCCCGCCAGTGAGCATTAATCTCCTGCTTACGATTTTGCTCGCGGTCGTTGCCGGTACGGCGGGATGCCTGCTACGTCTTCCTTCCGGCACGATGCTCATCCCGATGCTGGCGGGCGCAGTGCTCCAGTCTGGTCAGCTCATCACCATCGAACTACCAGAATGGCTGCTGGCGATGGCGTATATGGCAATTGGCTGGCGAATTGGTCTGGGCTTCGATAAGCAAATCTTACTGCGAGCACTACGCCCGCTACCGCAAATCCTGCTGTCGATTTTTGCTCTACTGGCTATTTGTGCGGGTATGGCGTGGGGGCTGACCCGGTTTATGCATATTGATTTTATGACCGCCTACCTCGCCACCAGCCCTGGCGGACTTGATACGGTGGCGGTCATCGCCGCAGGGAGCAATGCCGATATGGCGCTCATTATGGCGATGCAAACCCTGCGCTTGTTCAGTATTTTGCTGACGGGGCCAGCCATTGCACGGTTTATTTCAACCTATGCGCCGAAACGTTCTGCCTAATGCTGGCAGCCAGGGCACCAGTAAAACGGGCGCGATGACAGCGTGGTTTTCTCAATGATGCCGCCACAGCGTTCGCACGGTTCGCCATCACGATGAAAAACCTTAAAGCGAAACAGCGCGCCATGATGTTTATTCTCATCCACCTGCCCCCGCGTAGCGTAAGAAAGACGCGGAATATCCAGTAGCGCGTGCGCGAGTGCATCCAGTTGCGCCTCGTTGAGCTCTTTCGCTTTATGACTTCCGGTCAATCCGACCTGCCAGAGGATCTCCACCCGCAGATAATTGCCAAGCCCTGCCAGAAACGCCTGATCGAGCAGTAATCCGGCAAACTGCCGGTTACGAAAGCGCGGCGATAATAACCGTTCTTTCACCACCTCCGGCGTCAGATTCGGATCCAGCACATCGGGGCCAACGCGTTGTAAAAACGGATGTGTGGTCAGCTGTTCCGGCGTCAACATCTCAATATCCGAGGCGCTATAAAGCAGAATGGTTTTGTCGGCAGTTTGCAGTTTTACCCGCAACACCCGCGTGGTCTGCGGCTCTTCGCCGGTATCGACCACGCGCCAGACGCCGTAAAGCTGATTATGGCTATAGAGCGTTAAGCCATCCGAAAAATGGGTCAGCAACGCTTTGCCGCGCGTTTCCACCCGGGTGACGTGTTGACCAATAAGTTGTGATTGATAAGGTTTTAACTGCGGGAAGGCAAACCAGACATCAGTTAGAGGTTTGCCTTTGATCGCCGCCTCCAGGTTATCCGCTGCGCGGCGGATCTCCGGGCCTTCAGGCATGGTGATATCCTTTTTTCGTTCTTTGTTCAACGGGATTATGCTGCGACAACAATCCCCTTTTCGGCAAATGCGGATCGTAGCCGGTGGGCGAACGCCAGTGCGTGCTCGCCGTCGCCATGCAGACAGACCGTTTGCGCCGTGACCTTCGCCCATTCACCGGTGATACTTTTGACTCTGCCGTGTTGCACCATCTCTAGCGTTTGCTCCAGCGCCTGTTCTTCGTTTTCAATCAACGCGCCCGGCTGGCTTCGCGGCACCAGCGAGCCGTCGGCCTGATAGCCGCGATCGGCAAACACTTCCTCACACGTTGCCAGGCCATTACGCTTGCCTGCTCGGATCAGCTCGCTTCCCGCCAGTCCAACGAGAATCAATGCCGGATCGCAAACGTAAATCGCTCTGGCGATAGCGTCTGCCAGTTGTGCGTCTTTCGCCGCCTGGTTGTATAACATGCCGTGCGGTTTGACGTGGCGCATCACGCCACCTTCTGCACGAGTAATCGCTGCCAGCGCGCCAATTTGATACAGCGTCTGGGCGTAAACCGTTTCCGGCGGCAGTTGCATGGCGCTACGTCCAAAGTTTTCCCTGTCGGGAAAGCTCGGGTGAGCGCCAATCGCGACACCATTTTTTATTGCTTCACGCACGCTTAGCAGCATGGTTTGCGCGTCGCCTGCATGAAATCCACAGGCAATATTGGCTGAGGAAACCAGCGTTAACAGTTCAGCGTCGCTGGCGCAGCCTTCGCCCAGATCGGCGTTCAGGTCAATTTTCATTGTGCAGCCGCCACGCTAATTGTTCGAAATAACGTTGCTGATCCTGGCGCGCTTTCAGTGCCTCTTCCAGCGAACACTGGACAAAATGAATGGGCTGTCCGAGTGGGATTTGCGCCAGATGGTACATGTCGGCTTCAATAATACAGGCAATGCGCGGGTAACCGCCGGTGGTTTGCGCGTCGTTCATCAGAACAATCGGCTGACCGTTATGCGGCACTTGCACCACACCCGGCAGCAAACCGTGAGATAACAGTTCGCGATCGGTGGTGCGTTTTAAAATTTGCCCCTGTAAGCGATAGCCCATGCGGTTACTTTGCGGGCTAAGTTGCCAGGGTGAACGCCAGAATGCATCCTGCGAGGCGCGATCGAACTCATGATATTCCGGCCCCGGCAAAGCACGAATGCGGTTGCCCCACAGTAGCTGTTTAACGCCCTGTGCTTCCATAAAATCACGCTTCGCTTTGCCAATCGGGAGTCGGTCACCATCCTTCAGTAAACGCCCTTCCAGCCCGCCAATCCCCACTTTGAGATCGGTACTGCATGACCCCATAACTGGCGGAACATCAATACCGCCTGCGACCGCCAGATAGCTACGAACGCCATGTTGCGGCCGTTTAAGGGTTAAACGCTGGCCTGCTTTCATCGGCAAGCGCCAGCCGGTCCAGACAGCGTTATCATCCAGCCGCGCTTCGCAACCTGCACCAGTCAGGGCAAACCAGCCGTCGCGTTCAAATTCAACCGTTAACTGACCGAGCGTGATTTCCAGTGCGGGAGCGTTGGCATCGTTACCCACCAACAAATTAGCAATACGCAGCGCGGGTATATCCAGTGCGCCGCAGTGGCTGATACCCGACTGACGAAAACCGTGACGACCACCATCCTGCACGGTGGTATACATCCCCGCACGAATAATTTTCAACATACTCCCTCCCTCTGCGGCACAAAGCGCACGCTGTCTCCGGGACGTAACAAGATGGGTTCGTCCCGCGTCGGGTCAAACAAACTGAGCGAGGTATGGCCTATTAATTGCCACCCCCCCGGCGTTGCCAGCGGATAAATTCCAGTTTGCGACCCACCGATCCCGACAGAACCTGCCGGAACGAGCAAACGCGGTTCAGCGCGTCGCGGGGTGTGTAGTTGTTCCGGCAAACTACCGAGATACGGGAAGCCCGGTTGAAAACCTAAAAACCAGACCACGTATTCCACGGAGGAGTGCAATTCAACGACCTGTTTTTCACTCAACCCACAATGCGCCGCGACCACCGACAAATCCGGCCCGCCTGCGCCACCGTAAACCACCGGGATTTCGATATAGCGTGACTCCGGCTCCAGCGCCTCACTCTCCTCCCACCAGCGTTGCAAACGTTCAATGGCATCCAGCGCCAGCGACTCAGGATTACGCAAAATCACCGTAATATTGTTCATGCCGGGAATGGCTTCCACCACATTCGGCATATCAACCAGACGCTGCACCAGACGCCAAATCCGTTTCTGGCTGGCCAGCGTCACCGGCGGTTCCAGTTCCAACACTACCGCCGTTTCACCTATCAGATAACAACGCGCTCGTTGCACTTTCGATCCCTCTGATTATTCGTTATGCCGGATTAGGAATATCAATAAAAGTCACTTCAAGATCGGTATTTTCATTCAACCACTCACTCAACGCGCGAATACCGCCGCGTTCGGTGGCATGGTGACCTGCAGCATAAAAATGCAATCCCTGCTCGCGCGCCGAATGAATGGTCTGTTCAGAAACTTCACCAGTGATAAATGCGTCCACACCAAAACGCGCGGCGCTATCGATAAAACTTTGCCCGCCGCCGGTACACCATGCGACACGCTGTACTATCTCAGGGCCTGTATCACCGCACCATAACGGCTTGCGTCCCAGACGCGCTTCAATCCAGGAAGCCAGTTCCAGCCCCGGCACAGGCATGGTCAATTCGCCCCACGGCACCAACGGTTCAATTTCGCCCATGACCGTGATCCCCAGTAACGCCGCCAGTTGTGCGTTATTGCCAAGCTCCGGATGCGCGTCCAGCGGCAGATGCCAGCCATACAGGTTGATATCATTCGCCAGCAATGTTTTTAAACGGTTACGCTTCATGCCGCGAATTACCGGGGATTCACCTTTCCAGAAGTAGCCATGATGCACAATGACCGCATCCGCGCCCAGACGCACCGCTTCATCGAGCAGCGCCTGGCTGGCGGTGACACCGGTAACAATTTTTTGCACCGTCTCTTTGCCTTCCACCTGCAAACCATTCGGCGCGTAATCACTTATCGCCGCGCTGTTCAGTTTCTCGTTAATCAGTTGTTCCAGTTCGGTGTTTTTCATCTTCGCGCCTTCCGTATTCTGATAGCTACACCGTTAACATAGCGTTACCTCGCCTGTTCGTCGATAGCCAATCTTTTGACATATTAAGAAACAAACAGGCGGCCAAAAGGCGCAAATTGTTTATCTCATCACACTACAGTTCATGTATATTTATGCAAACAGACAGCATATTGCATAAATAATCAGATCTGTATCAAGGTTTTAACTTTAAGGAAACACACGCACACCGCGCTTTTATTACGTGGCGTCGCATCCAACTGTGGAATTATCATGAATAAACACGCATCACAGCCGCGCGCTATCTACTACGTTGTCGCGCTACAAATCTGGGAATATTTTAGCTTCTACGGAATGCGCGCCCTGCTGATTCTCTATCTCACCAATCAACTGAAGTACAACGATACCCACGCTTACGCGTTATTCAGTGCCTACTGTTCACTGGTATATGTCACGCCAATTCTTGGCGGCTTCCTGGCCGATAAAGTGCTCGGCAACCGTATGGCGGTAATGCTGGGAGCGTTGTTGATGGCGGTCGGGCATCTGGTGCTGGGTGCCAGCGAGATCCATCCGACATTCCTCTATTTGTCGCTGGCGATTATCGTCTGCGGCTATGGCCTGTTTAAATCCAACGTCAGTTGCCTGCTTGGCGAACTCTATGAGCCAACCGACCCGCGTCGTGATGGCGGTTTCTCGCTGATGTATGCGGCAGGTAACGTGGGTTCTATTATCGCCCCAATCGCCTGTGGTTACGCCCAGGAAGAGTACAGCTGGGCAATGGGCTTTGGCCTGGCTGCGGTCGGGATGATCGCCGGGCTGGTCATTTTCTTATGCGGCAATCGTCACTTCGCTCATACCCGGGGCGTTAATAAGGAGGTGCTGTGTGCGAAAAACTTTCTCCTGCCGAACTGGGGATGGCTGCTGGTTCTGCTGGTCGCAACACCTGCGCTGATTACTGTATTGTTCTGGAAAGAATGGTCGGTATACGCCTTAGTTGTTGCCACGGTGATTGGACTGGCGGTGCTGGCAAAAATTTATCGCAAAGCAGAAAACCAGAAACAGCGTAAAGAACTGGGGCTGATTGTTACCCTTACCTTCTTCAGTATGTTGTTCTGGGCCTTCGCACAACAGGGCGGCAGTTCGATTAGCCTTTATATCGACCGTTTCGTTAACCGCGATATTTTCGGTTATACCGTTCCGACCGCTATGTTTCAGTCGATTAATGCCTTCGCAGTCATGCTGTGCGGGGTGTTCCTGGCGTGGGTGGTTAAAGAGAGCGTCGCGGGAAATCGTACCGTGCGCATCTGGGGAAAATTTGCTCTTGGCCTCGGTCTGATGAGCGCCGGATTCTGCATTCTGACCTTAAGCGCCCGCTGGTCTGCGATGTATGGTCACTCTTCCCTGCCGCTGATGGTTCTGGGGCTGGCGGTGATGGGCTTTGCCGAACTGTTTATCGATCCGGTAGCCATGTCGCAAATTACGCGCATTGAAATTCCCGGCGTGACCGGCGTATTAACCGGCATTTATATGCTGCTTTCCGGCGCGATTGCTAACTATCTGGCGGGCGTCATTGCCGATCAGACATCGCAAGCTTCGTTTGATGCTTCCGGAGCGATCAATTACTCCATCAACGCGTATATTGAAGTGTTTGATCAAATCACCTGGGGTGCACTGGCTTGTGTGGGGTTGGTGCTGATGATTTGGCTGTATCAGACGCTGAAGTTCAGAAATCGCGCACTGGCGCTGGAGTCTTAATAAGCGCCTGATGCGACGCTGACGCGTCTTATCAGGTCTGGATGGCTCATTAAATTTGCACTATCAGGTAGGCCGGATACGGCGTTCACGTCGCATCCGGCATCTGGGCACAATTGCCTGACGCGTCTGTTATTTCCCTTTCCTCGCCGCCTCATACGCTGCCAGCGTTCGTAATCTGGCTTCTTTGTGATCGACAATCGGCTCTGGATAATCCAGCTTTACACCCACTTTCTGTGCCCATTTCCACGGCTCATGCACCGATTTTCCCGGCACATCGCGCAGCTCCGGTAACCACTGACGGATAAACCCACCCTCGCGGTCAAATTTCTCGCCCTGGGTTGTCGGGTTGAATATACGAAAATACGGCGCGGCATCAGTACCCGTAGAAGCCGCCCACTGCCAGCCACCGTTATTGGCTGCCAAATCACCATCAATCAGTTGCGACATGAAATATCGCTCGCCTTCGCGCCAGTCGATCAACAAATCTTTCACCAGAAAACTGGCAGTGATCATCCGCAGACGGTTATGCATCCAGCCAGTACTGTTAAGCTGACGCATGGCGGCATCGACAATCGGGTATCCGGTTTTGCCTTCCTGCCAGGCCTTTAAGTGCGCAGGATTGCGCTGCCATTGCACGCGGTCGGTCCAGGCAATAAACGGACGATGTTTACACAGCGAGGGGTAATACGTTATCAGGTGCCGGTAAAACTCGCGCCATATCAACTCATTAAGCCAGACGCTACCCGCTCCACCGTCCAGCGCCTGCGGTTGTTCCGCCAGCAGGCGATGCAAACACTGGCGAGGCGATAATCCTCCCGTTGCGAGGCTTGCGGACAAACAGCTGGTGCCTTCTACCGCCGGGAAATCACGCTGTTGCTCATACTCTCCGGCACCGTTCTGGCAAAAATGGCGTAATTGCGCAATCGCCGCTTTTTCTTCCACCGGGAAATGCGCAGTATCGAAAGACTGACGAGGGTAATTCAGCGGAATCGGCGTTCCTGCTGTTATTGCCCCGCCTGGGCGCACTTTCGGTGCGGAGACGCACTCCGGCATCCCTTCCCGCAGCCGTTTCAGCCAGGCATTCTTAAACGGCGTAAAGACTTTGTACATCTCGTGATTGCCGGTCATCACCGCGCCAGGCGGCAGGATCACGCTGTCATCAAATCCTTCACACACCACGTTACACAGCGTTCTCTCAACCAGTGCATCCCGCGCTCGCTCATTCACTTCATACTGATAGTTATAAAACAAATGGGTAACGCCGTTTTCCACGCACACCTGTTTAACCATTTCAACGCTGGCGGCAAAGTCATCCACTTCATGAAATAACAAAGGAATGCCTTTTTCTGCCAGCGCGATTTGTAGCCCATTCAGTTGCGCATTGATAAATTCAGCCTGACGCGGCGACATGCTATGCGCCGCCCACTGGCGTGGTGTAGCGATATACAGCGCCAGTACGCGTGCAGACGACTTGCGGCAGGCGGCAGCCAGCGCGAGATTATCCTGCAAACGTAAATCCTGGCGAAACCAGACCAGATGGGTGGTCATAAAACTCCTGCATGGCGCAAGTTAATAACACGCGGCCAAAGTTCGAAATAACGTTGCCCTGAAAGCCAGGCGTTAGGGTAAAGCGCCATATAGTGTTTGATACGCATCAGCGGCGCAAGAAGCGGTTGCTCGCCACAGCGATAACTGTCGATAAGCGCCGCCAGTTGCTGGCGTTCTGTGGAATCAATATGCGGACGAAAATACCCCTGAACGTGCATCAAAACGTTGGTGTGATCGCGCGGGTTGGCGGGGTGAGATAGCAAAACGATTACGCGCTGGCGGTATTCATTGTAAAAATCGTCCAGATTTTGCCACTGATGAATATCTGCCACGAACGGGCCGAGCTTGCGGTACTCGGGCTGAGAATGAGCCAGAAATACGAGTTTATAGCGGCTGTGATAATCGAGAAGCGCCGCGCGAGTTAAGCCTCGCTCTTTAAGACGGTGTAACTCGTGAAGCGCGAAGATACGGATTAGGGTGCTTTCATCAAAAAGTTGTTGATTCATTACTGCTCCTGAACGGTTTACAGGAGTAAGTGTAGACGATGGGGAATGAGATTTGTGGGGAAGCATTTTGTTGGTAAAAATATTATCAACTTCATCTGAGCGTGAATCATTCCACTATTTTCCGAGCTGCACTCATTTTTTATTTTTAGGAATTAACAGTTCTCAATGCTTGATTACCTCACTATTAATTGTATTGTAAACCAATAATCACACACCATTTTTCTCTTTAAAAAACATAAAGGCTGTTAAAATAAATATTCACCTTGTTATCTTAAATACTATTTCTACATTACTCGTCTTTATAATCAAATTATTCTTATCCATAGATATTTTTGCAACTTTAAAATAGCGACTTTCACCAACGTCAGCCATGCAAATTAAACCACAAGCTCCCCCAGCCTTTGTACATGAGAAAAATCATCCATCTACTCTATTTATCCCCGAACCTTTAATACCATAATAAATCAGAATTTCGTGGTATTTTTGATCCTTCAGGCTTTCATATTTATGGTATTTAATTGAAAACCAGAGCAAGATTACTAAAGCCCGCTCCCCGCAAGGACTGATGCGATGTAGTCTCTGTCCATGACTGCTTTTCGCGTCTTACGTCTTAACCCTGCCTTGAATACCTTATATTTCGTCAAAATATTAATGGCGATATGTCTGATCCCTGAAAATAATTCTGCTGTATTTCCTCTTCTTATTTTGCAGTCGTCTTCATTCATTACCACATCCAGGAGCCAGTGCAACTTATTCTCCACGTGCCAGTGATTTCGAATCGCTGTCGTAAACTTTTCTGCGGTTAAATCAGCAGAACTGATATAATATCTGACCGTCATTTCAGGCTCCTTCTTTTTTTCTGCTATTATTGACCGAAAGGAGACTGCCACGCATAATTTTTTCAGTCCTTTCCATTCAAACGTAAAATCAATAAGTTCATCAGGGACATCGCAAACAATATGAAGACGGATTTCTTCTCTACAATATCTTTCTGGCAACCCATCGCATCAGTCGCGATCACATTTCCTTTAATATCCAACATGTTAAGAAGTTCAGGGATAGCTGTAATCTCATTAGATTTCTCATCTGTCTTAATCTGCCCGAGGACAAGACTGTGCATTGTTGAGAACGCACTAATGACATGAATCACTCCTTTGCGGCGACTCTTATCATAAGAGTGCCGGAGCTTTTTTCCATCAATGGCAATGACGTCTTTGTCATTTGAGGAATGGCAGTCACGCATCCAGTTAATAAAGCACTGGTGAAATTTTGCAGGACTGATACAGGATACAACTCTGGCAATGGTATCGTTAACAGGGATGCCATTTTTAAAATGACCATATTGCTTCAAAAAATCGAGATGTGTTTCCCCAAAATCATCTATATCTTCCTATCTTTCAGCACCGAAAATGACGGCACAGATTGTCAGCGCAGGATATCTGAAAATTTATGTTCCACTTTCCAGGCTTATCTGTAATCAGGGGTAATAGAAATATGCTCCATCATTTTTTAAGTGCCATTTAGTTCTCCTTATTTATGTAAGGAGTATTTGATTATATATAAGCTGTGAAAAACAGTTTTGAGTAATAAGGAATTGCACAATTATTGAATATATAGTGCGAATTATTTAGTGCAAAAAACAACGTTATGTGATCTTTCCCTGGGCAGCCACCCTTAATCACCGCTCACCACAAGCAACTAATTAAGGTAGTTAATCGTGGCTGAACACGATATTACGCCAGAAGTCACCATTTCCAAAACACAGCGCCGCTGTACCGTGGGTTATCTGCCCAACCGCAGCGACACGCCGGTGATCAAGATCAGCGCCAAATGGCTGAGAGAAGCAGGATTTGAGATCGGCACGGGCGTTACCGTGAAGATCTCGGAAGGTTGCCTGATCCTGCTTGCGGATAACAACGAAGTACAGGAACTGCGGAAGGAACTTTACCAGGTTAAACAGTCGGTTAAGGGGATGCGTGACGGGATGTTTAGTATGCTGAACGATAATTAAATAATAAAAAGCCGGGAAGATTTAATTTTGTTCCCGGCTTTTTTCGGCATTATTCATTTTTAGTAAACGGGTAGAGACAATCTTCAAAAAATTTCTCTCTTGTCTCTTTACTAAGTATTATATCATCTTCCTCTTCCGATTTTTTCAGCTTTGCTAAAATAAATCTTTCATTTTGAGCATGCTTTTTACTGTAGAACTCCTTTGCTTGCTGTCCTAAATCATCAATATCTAATAGTTTAGCGAATACAGAATTAATAAGAGGACTTCCCGCATATAATAAAGATTCTGTTTCTTCACATGAAAACTTCAGGTACATAATGGCTTTCTTTAAAGCCGCCACTTCCCCTTGATTTAACAACAAATTCTTATTTTTTTGCTCAACCACATTTACCTCCTCTGGATTTTACTTGGTTCTACGTCATTTTTAATCTCTGTTCATAAGGCAAGTGGGATATTATGTGGTACGGATTCTTACTTGCATAAAGTATTTCACCAAGTTTTAATCGACCAGAATGTATATATTCTAATTCAGAACTCCTGATTATGTTATTCATCTGCACGGAGTCAGCCTTAAATATAATAGCATAATCACCACGCCCTGCATGTCTGGAATTACCTATAAAAATATCTCTCATAACATCATCGGGAGACATCAATATATCACTAATATAAACTTTACCTTTTGAATTTGGTTCGATAACTCCAGAGTTCATTATACGTTCAAAACCTTCTTTATCCGTATAATGAATAAAGACATCTTCGCCACTTAATCCAAGCGGATCGATCCAGCCCAGCGGATTAGGCCCATACTGGTATAAGTTTAATCCCCCCGCCAGCCCTATCGGATCATCACCGCAAATCTAACCATTTCCCCGTTCAT
>NZ_JABWNC020000034.1:0-26249 GCF_013368855.2 Escherichia sp. 93.0816
CAGCTCACTGTCGCGAGGTGGCGTATATTACGCTTTCCTCTTTCAGAGTCAACCCCGAATTTCAGGATTTTTTCTCTTCGTTGTTACGACCATCTTGTGAAGTGTTTCACGTTGTCGTCTCAACGGAGGCGCATTATAGGGATCCCAATTTTTTGCACAAGCACTTTTTTGATCTTTTTTTCTGTTTGTTGTTTTTTCATCCTCTTTGCTGCATTCACATGCAAAATGGCGCATTTTTACATAGCAAAACACTTGCGCAAGGCTAATAAAGCACCCAAAGTCATAGATAAATCATTTTTCGTTGAGGTAAGTATGTCAGACACTCTACGCCCATACCGGGATCTTTTTCCACAAATCGGTCAGCGAGTCATGATCGACAGTAGTAGTGTGGTTATTGGTGATGTTCGGTTGGCCGATGATGTGGGAATCTGGCCACTTGTTGTAATTCGTGGTGATGTTAATTATGTACAGATCTGCGCCCGAACCAATATCCAGGATGGCAGCGTCTTACACGTGACCCATAAATCAACGGCTAATCCACAAGGCAATCCGTTGATCGTCGGCGAAGACGTTACGGTTGGACATAAAGTGATGCTCCACGGCTGCACCATTGGCAATCGTGTGCTGGTTGGGATGGGCTCAATTTTACTTGATGGCGCAATAGTAGAAGATGATGTGATGATTGGGGCGGGTAGCCTTGTCCCACAAAATAAACGGCTGGAGAGCGGATATCTGTATCTCGGTAGCCCCGTCAAGCAGATCCGCCCGTTAACTGATGAAGAAAAGTCTGGGTTACGCTATTCAGCTAATAACTACGTGAAATGGAAAGACGAGTATCTGGATCAAAGCAACCAAACCCAACCTTGATCATCTTCGCTTTGAGCCTGAATTAAGCTTTCTGCTTCTTCTTCCAAGTCCCAGCGATGCTGACGAAAATTCGCTATGTACTGTTCTGGCGTATCCCCTGTAAAGCGATTCGCCAGACTTTCGCCAGTAATTGCACAAGTCAGTTGCATACCGTTCACCAGAGCGGGAAAACATACGCATTTTTTGCTCTCATTCCACTCCTCCCTGTCTGGAAACTGGATGGCCTGATTCACGCTGACAACTCCTGTTGCAATTGTTTGATAACTGGTTCTACGTCAGGCAGGACACCATGCCAAAGAAGGAAAGCATGTGCCGCCTGTGCCACCAGCATCCCTAATCCATCAGCATTACGCTTTGAGCCTTGCAGCTCACACCATGTCAGAAAAGGCGTTTTCCCTTTCTGATAGAACATGTCATAACAACAAATACCTGGATGAATAAGCGATGCTGGAATCGCTGGAATATCGCCACTAATGCCACTGGATGTTGCATTAATAATGAGATCGAACTCATGTCCTTCCAGTTTGTCCATACCCAACGCCTGAACACTGCCCGTATGCGCAAACAATTTTGCCAACTCTTCCGCGCGGGAAACCGTCCGATTAGTGATTGTTACCGCACAGTCCAGGGAAAGGAGCGGCAGTAATACGCCACGAGACGCCCCGCCAGCGCCAATAAGCAGAATACGTAAGCCAGAGCGGATAAAAGAGAGACGTTCCAGATCGCTTAACAAACCTACGCCATCGGTATTGTCACCCAGCAGGCGTCCATCTTCTAACCGCTTGAGGGTATTAACAGCACCAGCCAACGCTGCCCGTTCAGTAAGCTCATCCGCTCTGGCAAAAGCCTCTTCTTTAAAAGGCACCGTCACATTCGCACCTTTACCACCAGCGGCAAAGAATGCATTCAGTGTGTTGATGAAATCATTAATGGGTGCCAACTCGCGCCCATAGGGATGCTCAATATTCAGCTGCTGCGCAAATTGCTGATGAATGAATGGCGATTTGCTATGTGCAATCGGATTACCAAAAACAGCATAGGTTTCCATCAACTTACCCCTGTCGAAACAGTTCACCCGTCAGGGCATCGCGGATTTCTGAAGGATTTAAACGCCCCCCCGTCTCACCAGGCACAACCGGGAACTCCGCACCAAATTGTGCGCGAACTTCGTCTACTGTTCGACAAGGTGGCAATCCACTCAAGTTGGCACTGGTAGAAACCAGCGGTTTACCATAAGCCTGGCACAAAGCAACCACCAACGGATGGTCGGTGACTCGTACAGCAAGCGAATCAAAGCGGCCCGTCAACCAGCGCGGTGTTGTCGCAGGCGCGGGAAAGACAAAGGTGACAGGACCTGGCCAGCGGGAAAAAATGGTTTCACGCTGCACGTCAGTCAACATGGTGTCATCAATATAGGGTTTAAGCTGCTCGTAATTTGCTGCGATTAAAATCAGCCCCTTATCAACCGGACGCTGTTTTAACTCCAACAGTTGCATCACTGCTGTTTCGCTATCAGGATCGCACCCAACACCGAAAACGGCTTCCGTTGGATAGGCGATGACACGTTCTTCATTGAGGACATCTATCGCAGCTGCGATAGCGTCTCCTTGCAGGTTATTATTCACGTTATTATTCCGCCGAAACCGGCTTTCCACATTGTTTACTGGCACAAAAGTGTTTAACACCCTGCGCGGTTTTCTTTTCGATGAGTAGCGGATAATGACACTCAGGGCATTCTCCAGCTATGGGTTTGAAGTTAATGGCAAATTGACACTCCGGGTAGCGATCACAGGAGTGAAATGTTTTGCCATAACGGGAGCGGCGCTGGACCAGATGGCCCGTCCGGCATTGGGGACATGTAATTGCTGTTTCGTCCGGTTTATCGATAAGTTCGGTATGTTCGCATTCAGGGTAGTTACTGCAACCAATAAACATACCAAAGCGTCCCTGGCGTAATACCAGATTTGCGCCACATACGGGGCAAACCTGCCCCTCCAGAACTTTGACAATATGTCCATCCGCTGAAGATTTCAGAGGACGGACGTAGTCACACGCCGGATACTGTGAGCATCCAAGAAACGGACCGTGTTTCCCGGATCGAATAACCAGTTCAGCCCCGCACTTTGGGCAGGACTCATTATTACGCACCGTGAACAGTGCTGATTTTGCCATAACAACTTATGCTGAATTAAAGAAATGATTAATGCAGCATACCTTCATTCACTTCAAAGAGTAATTCTTCCATTTGCTGGTACGCATTTTCGCAGCCCGGAATATTGAACAACACCATCAGGATTACCCATTTCAAGTCTTCCAGGTCGAACTCTGCGGTATCCAGCGCGAGCACTCGCTCTATCACCATTTCACGGGTTTCAAGGTTAAGCACCTGAATTTGCTCAAGGAAAAGCAGAAACCCACGACAGCTGGCGTCCAGTCTTTCACACTCTTCAGGAGTATAAATACGCATGGAGAGTGGATCAGAGGCCAGTTGCATCGGTTCTGCCAGTCCTTCCTGATAATCAGCAAGCTTTTCCAGCCAAAGCAGGGCATTGTAGATATCTTCTCGATCAAATCCTGCGTCGGTAAGATCCTGTTCAAGTTTGTCTTGATCCACACGCAACTCAGCTTCTGTGTGAATATAGGTTTCAAACAAATACATTAGTACGTCGAACATGGCATGCCCTCCTCAATCGGACATAGCCGCCGGGTACTGCTGCGATCCATCCTGCTAACTCCAGTTCTAGTAGTTGAGTAACTACCTCTGGCACAGGTTGGCCGGCACGTTCAGCGACGACGTCAACAGGTGTTACCTCATCTCCTACGTTAGCCAGGAGCTCAGGAAATGGCAATGCCACGTCTTCCTGATCTGGTGAATAAAATGAATTTTCAGGGGCATCTGGCAACCAGTGCAGCCCGTATTGCAAATTTTCCAGAATTTCTTCCGGTTCCGTCACAAGAGTCGCACCTTGTTTTATTAACCAGTGAGACCCTTCGCTTCCCGGACTCCCTAATGGACCGGGCAAGGCAAAAACTTCTCGCCCCTGTTCAAGCGCACAACGTGCTGTTACCAAAGAACCACTGCGTAAAGCCGCTTCCACCACCAGTACACCTTTACTTAGACCACTGATAATGCGATTTCTTCGCGGGAAATTGTAAGACAGTGGCGGAACATCCAGCGGAAATTCGGAAACGATCGCGCCTCCCTGTTCAAGCAGACTAGCGGCGAGTTGAATATGGCGACGCGGGTGAATGGTATTGAGTCCATTTCCCAGCACCGCAATACTAACGCCATTTACCTGTACCGCCGCTTTATGCGCCACACCATCGATTCCACGCGCCAGTCCACTGGTAATCGTTACGCCACGTGTCGCCAGCGATTCGCAAAATAATCGTCCCCAGCGTTCGCCATACCATGAATGAGCACGACTTCCCACGACGGCAAGCTGAAATGATCGTAATGCGGGAAGCTCCCCAGCAACAAACAGAGCTCCGGGATAATCAACCGTTGCGAGAAGTTGAGGAGGGTAAAATTCGCTATCCGCTGGGATAAAATGATGGTTTGGTTGCTCAAGCCACATAAGCGCACTATCCAGACTCTTCTGCGAAAAAGAGAGGAAACGCTGTGCCTGCCGTAATGAAAGCCCTACTTGTTGCAATATAACAACATCAATGTGTGGTAGTTTCGCCAACGCGTGAGCTATACGGACCATATCATCGCCGTACAAGTTGCTGATGCTCATCAGACGCAGCCAAATTTCTGTATCGACCATCCTTATCTCCTTGCCATAAGCAGCCTTAGCAATCTTTGCGATTGGTCAGTGATGCTGTCAATCAGAGGGGGATTTGTCTAGAATAGAAGAAATAATCTTTCTAACTCCTGAACACATCTCTGGAGATTTATGTC
This sequence comes from Escherichia sp. 93.0816, assembly GCF_013368855.2. Classification (NCBI taxonomy): domain Bacteria; kingdom Pseudomonadati; phylum Pseudomonadota; class Gammaproteobacteria; order Enterobacterales; family Enterobacteriaceae; genus Escherichia; species Escherichia sp. 93.0816. The sequence goes on from NZ_JABWNC020000034.1 coordinate 4,772, forward strand.
AGTTTTGCAAGTGTTACATATTCCGGACGAGCGGCTTCGCAAAGTTGCTAAGCCGGTAGAAGAAGTGAATGCAGAAATTCAGCGTATCGTCGATGATATGTTCGAGACGATGTACGCAGAAGAAGGTATTGGCCTGGCGGCAACCCAGGTTGATATCCATCAACGTATCATTGTTATTGATGTTTCGGAAAACCGTGACGAACGGTTGGTGTTAATCAATCCGGAGCTTTTAGAAAAAAGCGGCGAAACAGGCATTGAAGAAGGTTGCCTGTCGATCCCTGAACAACGTGCTTTAGTTCCGCGCGCAGAGAAAGTGAAAATTCGCGCCCTGGACCGCGACGGTAAACCATTTGAACTGGAAGCAGACGGTCTGTTAGCCATCTGTATTCAGCATGAGATGGATCATCTGGTTGGCAAACTGTTTATGGATTACCTGTCACCGCTGAAACAACAACGTATTCGTCAGAAAGTTGAAAAACTGGATCGTCTGAAAGCCCGGGCTTAAGGATAAGAATTAACGTGTCAGAATCACTACGTATTATTTTTGCGGGTACACCTGACTTTGCAGCGCGTCATCTTGACGCGCTGTTGTCTTCTGGACATAACGTTGTTGGCGTGTTTACCCAACCTGACCGACCAGCAGGACGCGGCAAAAAGCTGATGCCCAGTCCGGTCAAAGTGCTGGCTGAAGAAAAAGGCTTACCCGTTTTTCAGCCTGTTTCCTTGCGTCCACAAGAAAACCAGCAACTGGTCGCCGATCTGCAAGCTGATGTTATGGTCGTCGTCGCTTATGGGCTGATTCTGCCTAAAGCTGTGCTGGAGATGCCACGTCTCGGCTGTATCAATGTTCATGGTTCACTGCTGCCTCGCTGGCGCGGTGCCGCGCCAATCCAACGTTCGTTATGGGCGGGTGATGCAGAAACTGGCGTGACCATTATGCAAATGGATGTCGGTTTGGACACCGGCGACATGCTTTATAAACTCTCCTGTCCGATTACCGCAGAAGATACCAGTGGTACGCTGTACGACAAACTGGCAGAGCTTGGCCCACAAGGGCTTATCACCACGTTGAAACAACTGGCAGACGGCACGGCGAAACCAGAAGTTCAGGACGAAACTCTTGTCACTTACGCTGAAAAGTTGAGTAAAGAAGAAGCGCGTATTGACTGGTCGCTTTCGGCAGCCCAACTTGAACGCTGCATTCGCGCTTTCAATCCATGGCCAATGAGCTGGCTGGAAATTGAAGGACAGCCGGTTAAAGTCTGGAAAGCGTCGGTCATTGATACGGCAACCAAAGCCGCACCAGGAACGATCCTTGAAGCCAACAAACAAGGCATCCAGGTTGCGACTGGTGATGGCATCCTGAACCTGCTCTCGTTACAACCTGCGGGTAAGAAAGCGATGAGCGCGCAAGACCTCCTGAATTCTCGTCGGGAATGGTTTGTTCCGGGCAACCGTCTGGCCTGATAGTCCACTCTTCTAAGCCCGGTCTTGCCGGGCATTTTTATTTTTATACTTATGAAAAAACAACGTAATTTACGTAGCATGGCGGCCCAGGCCATTGAACAAGTCGTCGAGCAAGGGCAATCATTAAGCAACATTCTGCCACCGCTACAGCAAAAAGTTTCCGATAAAGACAAAGCACTTCTTCAAGAGTTGTGCTTTGGCGTACTGCGTACGCTCTCACAGCTAGACTGGCTGATTAATAAGTTAATGGCCCGTCCGATGACCGGCAAACAGCGGACCGTGCATTACCTGATTATGGTCGGACTGTACCAACTACTTTATACCCGTATTCCGCCACACGCCGCGCTTGCGGAAACAGTTGAAGGCGCAGTTGCGATTAAACGCCCGCAGCTTAAAGGGTTGATTAACGGCGTATTACGCCAGTTCCAGCGTCAGCAAGAAGAGTTATTAGCCGAGTTTAATGCCAGTGATGCACGTTATCTGCATCCTTCCTGGTTGCTGAAGCGTCTGCAAAAAGCGTATCCAGAGCAGTGGCAATCTATCGTTGAAGCCAATAACCAACGCCCGCCGATGTGGCTGCGCGTTAATCGTACGCATCATTCTCGCGATAGCTGGATTGCACTTCTGGAAGAAGCAGGCATGAAAGGCTTCCCACATGCGGATTACCCGGATGCTGTACGCCTGGAAACACCCGCGCCGGTTCATGCGCTACCAGGTTTTGAAGAAGGATGGGTTACCGTTCAGGATGCATCAGCACAAGGTTGCATGACCTGGCTTGCTCCACAAAACGGTGAACACATTCTGGATCTTTGTGCCGCCCCCGGCGGTAAAACAACACATATCCTTGAGGTGGCACCAGAAGCGCAAGTGCTGGCGGTTGATATTGACGAACAGCGCCTTTCTCGCGTTTACGACAATTTAAAACGCCTTGGTATGAAGGCAACCGTGAAACAAGGTGATGGCCGTTACCCTTCCCAATGGTGCGGAGAGCAACAGTTTGATCGCATTTTATTAGATGCGCCTTGTTCGGCAACCGGTGTAATTCGTCGCCATCCGGATATTAAATGGTTGCGTCGCGACCGCGATATCCCGGAACTCGCGCAGTTGCAGTCTGAAATTCTTGACGCCATCTGGCCGCATTTAAAATCCGGTGGAACCCTGGTTTATGCCACCTGTTCGGTGTTACCGGAAGAGAATAGCCAGCAGATTAAAGCCTTTTTGCAACGTACGGATGATGCCGTACTTTGCGAAACAGGAACACCAGAGCAACCTGGTAAGCAAAATCTGCCAGGCTCCGAAGAAGGCGACGGCTTCTTTTACGCTAAGCTAATCAAAAAGTGATGAGATAACGGGTCGCGACTGATGAAAATTATCATTCTGGGTGCCGGTCAGGTTGGCGGCACGCTGGCGGAAAACCTGGTTGGTGAGAACAACGATATTACCGTTGTCGATACTAATGGTGAGCGTCTGCGGACCTTGCAGGATAAATTTGACCTGCGTGTTGTGCAGGGGCATGGCTCTCATCCACGCGTATTGCGGGAGGCCGGTGCCGACGACGCCGATATGCTGGTTGCTGTAACCAGTTCAGATGAAACTAATATGGTTGCCTGCCAGGTAGCCTACTCACTTTTCAACACCCCTAATCGCATCGCTCGTATCCGCTCGCCGGACTACGTTCGAGATGCTGATAAGCTATTCCATTCTGATGCCGTACCGATTGATCATCTGATCGCGCCAGAGCAGTTGGTTATCGATAATATTTACCGACTGATTGAGTATCCCGGCGCATTGCAGGTGGTGAACTTCGCTGAGGGTAAAGTCAGCCTGGCTGTGGTTAAAGCCTATTATGGTGGCCCGTTGATTGGTAATGCACTTTCGACCATGCGCGAACATATGCCACATATCGATACTCGTGTGGCAGCAATTTTCCGCCACGATCGCCCCATTCGTCCGCAAGGTTCGACCATCGTTGAAGCTGGTGATGAAGTGTTCTTTATTGCCGCTTCACAACATATCCGCGCGGTGATGAGCGAATTACAACGTCTGGAAAAACCGTATAAGCGGATTATGCTGGTAGGCGGCGGCAACATCGGCGCTGGACTGGCGCGTCGTCTGGAAAAAGATTACAGCGTCAAACTCATCGAACGTAATCAGCAGCGCGCAGCCGAATTGGCGGAAAAGTTGCAGAATACGATCGTCTTTTTTGGCGATGCGTCGGATCAGGAACTGCTGGCTGAAGAACATATTGATCAAGTTGATCTATTTATTGCCGTCACCAACGATGACGAAGCCAATATCATGTCCGCCATGCTTGCCAAACGTATGGGGGCGAAAAAGGTGATGGTGTTGATCCAGCGTCGCGCTTATGTGGATCTGGTTCAAGGAAGCGTGATCGATATTGCTATTTCACCGCAACAGGCAACTATTTCTGCGTTGCTCAGTCATGTGCGAAAAGCTGATATTGTTGGTGTTTCCTCACTCCGTCGCGGTGTGGCTGAAGCTATTGAAGCTGTTGCTCACGGTGATGAGAGCACTTCTCGTGTTGTTGGTCGGGTTATTGATGAAATTAAACTGCCGCCTGGGACAATTATCGGTGCGGTGGTACGTGGAAACGACGTGATGATTGCTAATGATAATTTACGCATTGAGCAAGGCGATCACGTAATTATGTTCCTCACAGATAAAAAGTTTATTACCGACGTCGAAAGACTCTTCCAGCCAAGCCCTTTCTTTTTGTAATTAATAAGGCGTCTAATGACGCCTTATTATTTCCCTTTGATTATCAAGGATTAATTAAATTCATTCCTGGCAGGAAAATGGCTTAACATTTGTTAGACTTATAAATGTCAGTTTCATAGGGAGAATAACATGAGCATTATTAAAGAATTTCGCAAATTTGCGATGCGCGGGAACGTGGTGGATTTGGCAGTGGGTGTCATTATCGGCACGGCATTCGGTAAGATTGTCTCCTCACTGGTTGCCGATATCATCATGCCGCCACTGGGTTTATTAATTGGCGGGATCGACTTTAAACAGTTTGCTGTCACATTACGCGATGCGCAGGGGGATGTACCCGCTGTTGTTATGCATTACGGCGTCTTCATTCAAAACGTGTTTGATTTTCTGATTGTTGCCTTTGCCATCTTTATGGCGATTAAGCTAATCAACAAACTGAATCGGAAAAAAGAAGAACCGGCGGCGGCTCCAGCACCAACTAAAGAAGAAGTATTACTGACAGAAATTCGTGATTTGCTGAAAGAGCAGAATAACCGCTCTTAACAAGCGCCAGAAAGCAGAAGGCCAGTGGTAAAAAAGCGATTCACTTTCTTGCCACTGGCCTCCCAGTTCCCCCGATTGCCATGTTTTCCTTTTCGCATATAGCTGCCTTTCCCTTTTTTATTTTTCTCTACACGTTGTCTGAACAGGGGGTCATGCAGTAATGCTTCTATCGCATTATCCTTTATCTGCCCTTTAGTATGCTGATATCGGCTCATAAAAACTCCAGTTGGTTGTTTAACGGCGCGAGTGTAATCCCGCCAGTGCAATAAATCAACAGCCACTCTTAACGCCACTCGCCCCTTGTTCAAGAGCTTCAAGAATCGAACAATAAACACTGCTATGGGCGGTCCCACAACAGGCATCGTTAAGGCGTTGCAAGGAACGCTGCATACTCTGCAACTCGGCTATCCGTGCTTCGACTTCCTGCAATCTTTCCTGCACAATACCTTTTGACTCCTGACAGGTATGGTGTTCAGGATCGATACGGATCGACAGCAACTCGCGGATCGACTCCAGACTGAAACCGAGCTGTCTGGCGTGACGAATAAACTTCAAACGTCGGAGATCGCTTTCGGTATAAAGACGAAAACCACCTTCGGTACGTACTTCATGATCCATCATTTGTTGCTTTTCGTAATAACGAATCGTGTCAGGCGTTACTTCCGCAAGTTTTGCCAGCTCACCAATGCGATACATATTTACTCCATTAGTTATCATTGATTTTATTCAACAATTTTTCAGCATACTCACCACGTAAAAAATCGGTGCTCAATCCTGCTTGTCGCAGCTTTAACTCCAGTAATAACAACCGACGACTAATCTCATGATATTGCGGATCGTCCTGGCGAATGCCTTTGAGGATATCCAGAAGTTGAATTGCCTCCTTTCGCTGTTCAAGTTCTGGAGGTAAGTAACCGGCATTCTTCAACAAGCGATACCCCGCACGTAATTCCGGTGGCACGTGGGAATCATCATCAAGTATCAATGGTTCGCCGCTACCTTGCAGGTTATCAAACTCACCTTTCGCTTGCGCTTCTGATATATGGCGCTCTGCCCACTGGTCAAGTAACCACATAAATACTCCAGGGGATGAACAAAAAGAGTACAGCTATTGTAGATAAGTGGGGATACTACAGGTATAAAAAAACCCGCCGGGGCGGGTTTTTTTACGTTGCTTCAGATTACTCTGCAGCAGCTTCTGCTTTCTCTGAACGATCAACCAGCTCGATGTAAGCCATCGGCGCGTTGTCGCCTGCACGGAAACCACACTTCAGAATACGAGTGTAACCACCGGCACGGCTCGCGAAACGCGGGCCCAGTTCGTTAAACAGTTTTGCCACGATCTCGTTATCACGAGTACGGGCGAATGCCAGACGACGATTAGCAACGCTATCAGTCTTGGCAAGAGTAATCAGCGGCTCAACTACGCGGCGCAGCTCTTTCGCTTTAGGCAGAGTCGTCTTGATGATTTCATGACGAACCAGTGAACCTGCCATATTGCGGAACATAGCCTGGCGATGGCTGCTGTTGCGGTTCAGTTGACGACCACTCTTACGATGGCGCATGACCTTATCCTTCTCAGTAAAACCTTAACCTGTGATCCGGTTACTCGTCAGCGATGCTTGCCGGTGGCCAGTTTTCCAGGCGCATACCCAGAGACAGTCCACGGGAAGCCAGCACGTCTTTAATCTCAGTAAGAGATTTTTTACCAAGGTTAGGCGTTTTAAGGAGCTCAACCTCGGTACGCTGTACCAGATCACCGATATAGTGGATAGCTTCTGCTTTAAGGCAGTTAGCAGAGCGGACAGTCAATTCCAGATCGTCAACAGGGCGCAGCAGGATCGGATCGAACTCTGGTTTCTCTTCTTTCACTTCCGGCTGACGTACATCACGTAAGTCAACGAAAGCTTCCAGTTGTTCAGCCAGAATGGTTGCCGCACGACGAATCGCCTCTTCAGGATCGATTGTGCCGTTGGTTTCCATTTCGATGACCAGCTTGTCCAGGTCGGTACGCTGTTCTACACGCGCTGCTTCAACATTGTAGGCAATACGCTCTACAGGGCTGTAGCATGCGTCGACCAGCAGACGGCCGATTGGGCGCTCATCTTCTTCCGAATGAATTCGGGTAGAAGCCGGCACATAACCACGACCGCGCTGAACTTTGATACGCATGCTAATAGACGCGTTCTCATCGGTCAGGTGGCAGATCACGTGCTGCGGCTTGACGATTTCGACATCACCGTCGTGGGTGATATCGGCTGCAGTCACAGGGCCAATGCCAGATTTATTCAAGGTAAGAATAACTTCATCTTTGCCCTGAACTCTCACCGCCAGCCCTTTCAGGTTGAGCAGGATTTCCAGGATATCTTCCTGAACGCCTTCTTTGGTGCTGTACTCATGTAGTACACCATCAATCTCAACCTCGGTCACCGCGCAACCCGGCATCGATGAGAGCAGAATACGGCGCAGTGCGTTACCCAGAGTATGGCCAAAGCCACGCTCTAAAGGCTCAAGGGTCACCTTGGCGTGCGTCGAACTCACTTGCTCGATATCAACCAGGCGCGGTTTTAGAAACTCTGTCACAGAACCCTGCATTGTGTCCTCTCTTTGGTACTAAGCTTTACTTGGAGTAAAGCTCGACGATCAGGTGTTCGTTAATGTCCGCAGACAGATCAGAACGCTCCGGCTTACGCTTAAACGTACCTTCCATCTTGCCAGCATCAACTTCCAGCCAGGTTGGCTTTTCACGCTGCTCAGCCAGCTCCAGAGCGGCTTTCACGCGAGACTGCTTCTTCGCTTTCTCACGAATGCTTACAACGTCATTCGGACTAACCTGATAAGAAGCGATGTTAACAACACGACCGTTTACCATAATTGCTTTATGGCTAACCAGCTGACGTGCTTCTGCACGAGTGGCACCGAAGCCCATACGGTATACAACGTTGTCCAGACGACCTTCCAGCAGAGCCAACAGGTTTTCACCGGTGTTGCCTTTCAGACGTGCTGCTTCTTTATAGTAGTTACGGAACTGACGCTCCAGCACACCATAGATACGGCGAACTTTTTGCTTTTCACGCAACTGCACACCATAGTCAGACAGACGCGGTTTACGCGCACCGTGCTGGCCAGGAGCTTGTTCAATTTTACACTTGGTATCGATCGCGCGAACGCCAGACTTAAGGAATAAGTCGGTGCCCTCACGACGGCTCAGCTTGAGCTTAGGACCCAAATATCTTGCCATTTTCTTTCTCCAACAAACCTGGAAAACGAAGCGTTATACGCGACGTTTTTTCGGCGGACGACAACCGTTATGAGGGATCGGAGTCACATCAGTAATGTTAGTGATGCGGAAACCTGCGGCGTTCAGAGCACGAATAGTAGATTCGCGGCCTGGACCCGGACCTTTAACCATAACTTCCAGATTCTTGATGCCGTATTCTTTCACGGCGTCAGCGCAACGCTCTGCTGCAACCTGAGCTGCAAACGGAGTGGATTTGCGAGAACCACGGAAACCGGAACCACCGGCAGTTGCCCAACCCAACGCGTTACCCTGACGATCAGTGATAGTCACGATGGTGTTGTTGAAAGAAGCATGGATATGAGCCACGCCGTCAGAGACTTGTTTTCTTACACGTTTACGTGCACGAATTGGTGCCTTTGCCATTATTCAATCACCCCGATTATTTCTTGATCGGTTTGCGCGGACCCTTACGGGTACGTGCGTTGGTCTTGGTACGCTGACCGCGAACCGGGAGACCACGACGATGACGCAAACCGCGATAGCAACCAAGATCCATCAGGCGCTTGATGCTCATGCTGATTTCACGGCGCAGATCACCTTCAACGACAAATTTGGCAACTTCGTCACGCAGCGTGTCGATTTGTCCTTCAGACAGCTCACTGATCTTAACATCTTCAGCGATACCCGCTGCAGCCAGGATGGCTTTGGAACGGGTCTTGCCGACGCCATAAATCGAAGTTAATGCGATTACGGCATGCTTATGATCAGGAATGTTAATGCCTGCTATACGGGCCACTATGCACTCCTACTATTTAATATGTACGTTCCATGCTGAAAAGCCCGTTTTCAGGATACTCAAATGGAAACGCACAGACATACAAAAGATTGGCTGGCTAATCTAGCCAGCTCAACCCAACTTTGCAAGAAAAATATGCGAATAAATCAGCCTTGGCGCTGTTTATGCTTCGGCTCGGCACTGCAAATCACACGGATGACACCATCACGCTTAACGATTTTGCAGTTACGGCATAATTTCTTGACGGAAGCACGAACTTTCATTTTTACTCTCCGTAACTTCTCGGGCGACCAATTATCGGCCGTAGCCTTTCAGGTTCGCCTTCTTCAATGCAGACTCATACTGACTGGACATCATCAGAGTTTGCACTTGAGCCATAAAGTCCATAATCACGACAACAACGATAAGCAGTGAGGTCCCACCGAAGTAGAACGGTACTTTCATTGCATCACGCATGAACTCCGGGATCAGGCAGATAAAGGTAATGTACAACGCACCAACCAGGGTCAGACGGGTCATTACTTTATCGATATACTTCGCCGTTTGCTCTCCCGGACGAATTCCTGGTACAAATGCACCGGACTTCTTCAGGTTATCTGCTGTTTCACGCGGGTTGAAAACCAACGCCGTGTAGAAGAAACAGAAGAAGATGATTGCAGACGCATAGAGTAACACATAAAGCGGTTGCCCAGGCTGCAAATACAGCGAAATTGTTGTCAGCCAGTTCCAACCAGTACCGCCCCCGAACCATGACGCGATGGTCGCCGGGAACAGAATAATACTGGAAGCGAAGATTGCCGGGATTACCCCCGCCATATTCACTTTCAGCGGTAAATGTGTGCTCTGTGCAGCATAGACACGACGACCTTGCTGACGTTTCGCGTAGTTTACCACAATGCGGCGTTGACCACGCTCAACAAATACAACAAAGAACGTCACTGCAAATACTAATACTGCAACCAACAGCAACACGAGGAAGTGCAGGTCGCCTTGACGCGCTTGCTCGATAGTATGGGCAATGGCTGGCGGGAGTCCCGCGACAATACCGGCGAAGATAATGATTGAAATACCGTTGCCGATACCTCGTTCAGTGATCTGTTCGCCCAACCACATCAGGAACATGGTTCCCGTGACCAGACTTACAACAGCGGTGAAGTAGAATGCAAAGCCCGGGTTAATAACCAGGCCTTGCATACCAGGCATATTCGGCAGACCGGTAGCAATACCGATCGACTGGAATATTGCCAGCACCAGAGTACCGTAACGGGTGTACTGGCTGATCTTACGACGACCAGACTCCCCTTCTTTCTTAATTTCTGCCAGCGTTGGGTGAACCACCGTCAGCAGCTGGATAATGATCGACGCCGAAATATACGGCATGATCCCCAGAGCAAAGATAGAAGCACGGCTGAGAGCACCACCAGAGAACATGTTAAACATCTCAATGATGGTGCCTCGCTGTTGCTCAAGCAGTTTGGCAAGTACAGCGGCATCAATACCAGGGATCGGAATAAAAGAGCCAATACGGAACACAATCAGCGCACCGATAACAAACAGCAGTCTGCGTTTCAGCTCGCCTAAGCCACCTTTGGCACTTTGAAAATCTAATCCCGGTTGTTTAGCCATCTGCTACTTATTCCTCGATTTTACCGCCAGCAGCTTCGATAGCAGCACGAGCGCCTTTAGTAACACGCAGGCCACGAACAGTTACCGGAGTAGTTACTTCGCCAGCCAGGATCACTTTCGCGAACTCGATCTGGATACCGATAATGTTAGCCGCTTTCAGCGTATTCAGGTCTACAACACCGCCTTCTACTTTAGCCAGGTCAGACAGACGAACTTCGGCTGTAATCGCTGCTTTACGAGAAGTGAAGCCGAATTTCGGCAGACGACGGTACAGAGGCATCTGACCACCTTCGAAACCGCGACGTACGCCACCGCCAGAACGAGATTTCTGACCTTTGTGACCACGACCACCGGTTTTACCGAGGCCAGAACCGATACCACGACCCAGGCGTTTACCCGCCTTTTTGGAGCCTTCGGCCGGAGACAGAGTATTTAAACGCATCTCTTACTCCTCAACTTTAACCATGAAGGAAACCGCGTTGATCATACCGCGAATAGCAGGAGTATCCTCGCGCTCTACGGTGTGACCAATACGACGCAGACCCAGGCCAAGCAGCGTTGCCTTGTGTTTCGGCAGACGACCGATTGCACTGCGGGTTTGAGTAATTTTAATAGTCTTTGCCATGGTTTATTTCCCCAGAATTTCTTCAACGGATTTACCACGCTTGGCAGCGACCATTTCTGGAGAACTCATATTTTCCAGGCCATCAATAGTTGCACGAACCACGTTGATCGGGTTGGTGGAACCATATGCTTTAGCCAGAACGTTATGAACCCCAGCGACTTCCAGAACGGCGCGCATTGCACCACCGGCGATGATACCGGTACCTTCGGAAGCCGGCTGCATGAATACGCGAGAACCCGTGTGAACACCTTTAACAGGGTGTTGCAGAGTGCCGTTATTCAGCGCGACGTTAATCATATTGCGACGGGCTTTTTCCATCGCTTTCTGGATCGCTGCTGGAACTTCACGCGCTTTACCGTAACCAAAACCAACGCGACCGTTACCATCACCAACTACAGTCAGAGCTGTGAAGGAGAAAATACGACCACCTTTAACGGTTTTAGATACGCGGTTTACCGCGATCAGCTTTTCCTGCAGTTCGCCAGCTTGTTTTTCGATGTGAGCCATCTTACACCTCTACCTTAGAACTGAAGGCCAGCTTCACGGGCAGCATCTGCCAGTGCCTGGACACGACCATGATATTGGAACCCGGAACGGTCAAAGGATACATCTTTGATGCCTTTTTCCAGAGCGCGTTCAGCGACAGCTTTACCCACAGCTGCAGCCGCGTCTTTGTTACCGGTGTACTTCAGTTGTTCAGCGATAGCTTTTTCTACAGTAGAAGCAGCTACCAGAACTTCAGAACCGTTCGGTGCAATTACCTGTGCGTAAATGTGACGCGGGGTACGATGTACCACCAGGCGAGTTGCGCCCAGCTCCTGGAGCTTGCGGCGTGCGCGGGTCGCACGACGGATACGAGCAGATTTCTTATCCATAGTGTTACCTTACTTCTTCTTAGCCTCTTTGGTACGCACGACTTCGTCGGCGTAACGAACACCCTTGCCTTTGTAAGGCTCAGGACGACGGTAGGCGCGCAGATCCGCTGCAACCTGGCCGATCACCTGCTTATCAGCGCCTTTCAGCACGATTTCAGTCTGAGTCGGACATTCAGCAGTGATACCCGCAGGCAGCTGATGGTCAACAGGATGAGAGAAACCCAGAGACAGGTTAATCACATTGCCTTTAACCGCTGCACGGTAACCTACACCAACCAGCTGCAGCTTCTTAGTGAAGCCTTCGGTAACACCGATAACCATTGAGTTCAGCAGGGCACGCGCGGTACCAGCCTGAGCCCAACCGTCTGCGTAACCATCACGCGGACCGAAGGTCAGGGTATTATCTGCATGTTTAACTTCAACAGCATCGTTGAGAGTACGAGTCAGCTCGCCGTTTTTACCTTTGATCGTAATAACCTGACCGTTGATTTTTACATCAACGCCGGCAGGAACAACGACCGGTGCTTTAGCAACACGAGACATTTTTTCCTCCGATTAGGCTACGTAGCAGATAATTTCGCCACCAAGACCAGCCTGGCGCGCTGCACGATCAGTCATAACACCTTTAGAGGTAGAAACAACTGCGATACCCAGACCCGCCATAACTTTCGGCAGCTCATCTTTACGTTTATAGATGCGCAGACCTGGGCGGCTGACACGCTGAATGCTTTCTACAACAGCTTTGCCCTGGAAATACTTAAGAGTCAGTTCCAGTTCAGGCTTGGTGTCGCCTTCAACTTTAAAATCTTCAATAAAACCTTCTTCCTTCAGCACGTTGGCGATTGCCACTTTCAGCTTGGAGGAAGGCATGGTGACCGCAGCTTTGTTCGCGGCCTGACCGTTACGGATACGGGTCAGCATATCCGCGATCGGATCTTGCATGCTCATCTGTCTTTACTCCCGTGATTCAATTGGTGACAATTACCAGCTAGCCTTTTTCAGACCCGGGATTTCACCGCGCATAGCGGCTTCACGGACCTTAATACGGCTCAACCCGAACTTCCGCAGGAAACCATGCGGACGACCTGTTTGACGGCAGCGGTTACGCTGACGAGACGGGCTGGAATCACGCGGCAGAGTCTGCAGCTTGAGAACAGCATTCCAACGATCTTCGTCGGAAGCGTTCACATCAGAGATGATCGCTTTCAGTTCAGCGCGTTTCGCGAAGTATTTATCAGCTAAAGCTACGCGTTTTACTTCGCGTGCTTTCATTGATTGCTTAGCCATTTAGTAACCCTACCTTACTTGCGGAACGGGAAGTCAAAGGCAGCCAGCAGAGCGCGGCCTTCTTCGTCAGATTTCGCAGTAGTGGTAATGGTAATATCCAAACCACGAACGCGGTCGACTTTATCGTAGTCGATTTCTGGGAAGATGATCTGCTCACGGACACCCATGCTGTAGTTACCACGACCGTCGAAAGACTTAGCGGACAGGCCACGGAAGTCACGGATACGAGGTACAGCAATAGTGATCAGGCGCTCAAAGAACTCCCACATGCGTTCGCCACGCAGAGTTACTTTACAGCCGATCGGATAGCCCTGACGGATTTTGAAGCCTGCAACAGATTTGCGTGCTTTGGTGATCAGCGGTTTTTGACCGGAGATTGCTGCCAGGTCTGCTGCTGCGTTATCCAGCAGTTTTTTGTCAGCGATCGCTTCACCAACACCCATGTTCAGGGTGATCTTCTCGACCCGAGGGACTTGCATGACAGAATTGTAGTTAAACTCAGTCATGAGTTTTTTAACTACTTCGTCTTTGTAGTAATCATGCAGTTTCGCCATCGTACTACTCCAAATTACTTGATAGTTTCGCTGTTAGACTTGAAGAAACGGACTTTTTTACCGTCTTCGAATCTAAAGCCTACACGGTCAGCCTTGCCGGTTGCCGCATTGAAGATTGCTACGTTGGAAACCTGAATAGCGGCTTCTTTTTCAACGATGCCACCCGGTTGGTTCAGAGCCGGAACCGGCTTCTGGTGTTTCTTAACCAGGTTGATACCTTCAACAATGACCTTGCCGGAAGACAGGACATTCTTAACTTTACCGCGTTTACCTTTATCTTTACCGGTTAACACGATAACTTCGTCATCACGACGGATTTTCGCTGCCATGATTCGCTCCTTAGAGTACTTCTGGTGCCAGAGAGATAATTTTCATGAACTTCTCACTACGAAGCTCACGAGTTACCGGCCCAAAAATACGCGTACCGATAGGCTGCTCGCTGTTGTTGTTCAGAAGAACACAAGCATTACCATCGAAGCGAATGACAGAACCGTCCGGGCGACGAACACCCTTCTTGGTGCGCACCACTACCGCCTTCAGCACATCACCTTTTTTGACCTTACCACGCGGAATTGCTTCTTTGATGGTGATCTTGATGATGTCGCCTACGCCTGCGTAGCGACGGTGCGAGCCACCCAGAACCTTGATACACATTACGCGACGTGCACCGGAGTTGTCGGCGACGTTCAGCATAGTCTGTTCTTGGATCATTTTAGTGCTCCGCTAATGTCAACTACTACTGAGACCCGAAAATCAGGTCGTTAAAAATCCCCATATCGAGGGCGCGGCATTATAACACCGCTTCAAAGATATGGGTAGAAAAAATAAACGGCTCATTTCTGAGCCGTTTATTCGTATCGAGAGAGTGTACTGTATTACAGAACCGCTTTCTCTACAACGCGAACCAGCGTCCAGGATTTAGTCTTGGACAGCGGACGGCATTCGCGGATTTCAACCACGTCACCGATACCGCATTCGTTGTTCTCGTCATGTACGTGCAGTTTGGTCGTACGCTTGATGAATTTACCGTAGATCGGGTGTTTCACAAAACGTTCGATAGCAACAACAATGGATTTCTCCATTTTGTCGCTAACAACGCGACCTTGCAGAGTACGGATTTTATCGGTCATTACGCACCCGCCTTCTCGTTCAGTAAAGTCTTAACGCGTGCGACATCGCGACGCACTTGCTTCAACAGGTGAGACTGTTGCAGCTGGCCACTTGCAGCCTGCATACGCAGGTTGAACTGCTCACGCAGCAGGTTCAGCAGCTCGGTGTTCAGCTCTTCAACGCTCTTCTCACGCAGCTCTTTTGCTTTCATTACATCACCGTCTTAGTTACAAAGGTGGTTTTAATCGGCAGTTTCGCTGCTGCCAGCTTGAATGCTTCACGGGCCAGCTCTTCCGGAACACCGTCCATTTCATACAGGACTTTACCCGGCTGAATCAAGGCAACCCAATACTCCACGTTACCTTTACCTTTACCCATACGCACTGCCAGCGGCTTTTCAGTGATCGGTTTGTCCGGGAACACACGGATCCAGATCTTACCTTGACGCTTAACTGCACGGGTCATAGCACGACGTGCTGCTTCGATCTGACGGGCAGTCAGACGACCACGGCCAACAGCTTTCAGACCGAAGCTGCCGAAGCTAACATCCGTACCCTGCGCCAGACCGCGGTTACGGCCTTTGTGCATTTTACGGAATTTTGTACGCTTTGGTTGTAACATCAGCGACGCTCCTTATTTACGGCCTTTACGCTGCTGCTTTTTAGGTTGCGCAGCCGGTTTTTCCGGTTGTTCAACAGCAGCCATACCACCCAGGATCTCGCCTTTGAAGATCCACACTTTAACGCCGATTACACCGTAAGTGGTGTGCGCTTCAGAGGTGTTGTAGTCGATGTCAGCACGCAGAGTGTGCAGCGGTACGCGACCTTCGCGGTACCATTCGGTACGTGCGATTTCCGCGCCGCCCAGACGGCCGCTAACTTCAACTTTAATACCTTTAGCGCCCAGACGCATTGCGTTCTGTACAGCACGCTTCATAGCACGACGGAACATTACGCGACGTTCCAGCTGAGAAGTGATGCTGTCAGCAACCAGTTTTGCGTCCAGTTCAGGCTTACGAACTTCGGCGATGTTGATCTGTGCAGGAACGCCAGCGATGTCCGCTACGACCTTACGCAGTTTTTCTACGTCTTCACCTTTCTTACCGATAACGATACCCGGGCGAGCAGTGTGAATGGTTACACGGATGCTCTTAGCCGGACGCTCGATAACGATACGAGATACGGACGCTTTAGCCAGTTCCTTAGTCAGGTACTGACGTACTTTAAAATCGCTGTCCAGGTTGTCAGCGAATTCTTTGGTGTTCGCAAACCAGGTAGAGTTCCATGGTTTTACAATACCCAGGCGAATACCATTAGGATGTACTTTCTGACCCATTGCTAGTCTCCAGAGTCTCAGCGATCGGACACAACCACAGTGATGTGGCTGGTGCGCTTCAGGATGCGATCTGCACGACCTTTTGCACGCGGCATAATGCGCTTCATGCTCGGGCCTTCGTCTACGAAAATTTTCGTAACTTTCAGATCGTCAATGTCAGCGCCATCGTTGTGTTCAGCGTTAGCAATGGCAGATTCCAGAACTTTCTTAACCAGTACAGCCGCTTTCTTATTGGTGTAGGTCAGAATATCCAGAGCCTGCGACACTTTCTTACCGCGAATCAGGTCAGCAACAAGGCGAACCTTCTGAGCAGAAGAACGAGCATGGCGATGTTTAGCGATAGTTTCCATCTCTTCCTCCTACCTTATTTCTTTTTCGCTTTTTTATCAGCAGCATGGCCGCGATAAGTACGAGTCGGTGCGAATTCACCCAGTTTGTGACCAACCATTTCGTCGGTTACAAATACCGGAACGTGCTGACGACCATTATGGACAGCGATGGTCAAACCGATCATGTTAGGAAAGATCGTTGAACGACGGGACCAAGTGCGCAGGGGCTTCTTGTCTCCGCTTTCCACCGCTTTCTCTACCTTCTTCAGCAAGTGCAGGTCAATAAAAGGACCTTTCTTGAGAGAACGTGGCATGGCTTATCCTCTAAAATTATTTGCTACGGCGACGTACGATAAATTTATCAGTACGCTTGTTGCTGCGGGTCTTCTTACCTTTGGTCTGTACGCCCCACGGAGTTACCGGGTGCTTACCAAAGTTACGACCTTCACCACCACCATGTGGGTGGTCTACCGGGTTCATCGCAGTACCGCGAACGGTAGGACGAACACCACGCCAGCGTGCAGCACCTGCTTTACCCAGAACGCGCAGCATATGCTCAGCATTGCCAACTTCGCCCAGAGTTGCACGGCAGTCTGCTTCGACTTTACGCATTTCACCAGAACGCAGACGCAGGGTGACATAAGCACCATCGCGAGCAACGATCTGAACGTAAGTACCAGCGGAACGTGCCAGCTGACCGCCTTTACCTGGTTTCATTTCTACGTTGTGAACAGTAGAACCTACCGGGATGTTGCGCATCGGCAGGGTGTTACCTGGTTTGATTGCAGCATCAACGCCAGACTGAATCTGGTCGCCAGCTTTCAGGCCTTTAGGGGCCAGGATGTAACGGCGTTCACCGTCTTTGTACAGAACCAGCGCGATGTTCGCGGAACGGTTCGGATCGTACTCAAGACGTTCAACAACTGCCGGGATACCGTCTTTGTTGCGTTTGAAGTCAACAATACGGTAAGCCTGCTTGTGGCCACCACCGATATGACGAGTGGTGATACGGCCATTGTTGTTACGACCACCGGATTTGCTGTTTTTTTCCAGCAACGGAGCAAAAGGTTTGCCCTTGTGCAGCTCAGGGTTAACCACTTTAACAACGTGGCGACGACCCGGAGATGTCGGTTTACATTTAACAACTGCCATTGTATTACTCCTCCGACTTACTCAGCGCCGCCAACGAAGTCCAGATTCTGGCCTTCTTTCAGGGTGACGTAAGCTTTTTTCCAGTCGCTACGACGACCGATACGCTGTCCGTGACGTTTAACTTTCCCTTTAACTACCAGGGTGTTAACGACTTCGACTTCGACTTCAAACAGTTTCTGCACAGCAGCTTTGATTTCTGCTTTGGTCGCGTCTTTAGCAACTTTGAGTACGATGGTGTTGGATTTTTCCATCGCAGTAGACGCTTTTTCAGAAACGTGCGGTGCACGCAGCACCTTCAGCAGACGTTCTTCACGAATCATGCCAGCATCTCCTCAACTTGCTTAACAGCATCAGCAGTCATTACGACTTTGTCGAAGGCGATCAGGCTAACCGGGTCGATACCAGTTGCATCGCGTACGTCAACCTTGTGCAGGTTGCGCGCAGCCAGGAACAGGTTTTCGTCCAGCTCACCGGTGATGATCAGCACATCTTCCAGAGCCATGTCTTTCAGTTTCTGTGCCAGCAGCTTGGTTTTCGGCGCTTCTACAGAGAACTTCTCGACAACGATCAGACGATCCTGACGTACCAGTTCGGACAGGATGCTTTTCAGCGCGCCGCGGTACATCTTCTTGTTAACTTTTTGACTGTGGTCCTGCGGACGAGCAGCGAAGGTCACGCCACCAGAACGCCAAATCGGGCTCTTGATAGAACCAGAACGCGCACGGCCGGTGCCTTTCTGGCGCCACGGTTTTTTACCGGAACCAGTTACTTCAGCACGAGTCTTCTGAGCACGAGTACCCTGACGAGCACCAGCTGCATAAGCAACAACAACCTGGTGAACCAGCGCTTCGTTGAAATCACGACCGAAGGTAGTTTCGGAAACAGTCAGCGCGCTCTGCGCGTCTTTCAATACTAATTCCATTGCTATCTCCTTACGCCTTCACAGCTGGTTTAACGATCAGGTCGCTACCGGTTGCACCCGGAACAGCACCTTTAACCAGCAGCAGGTTGCGCTCAGCGTCAACGCGTACTACGTCAAGGCTCTGAACGGTTACACGTTCGTTACCCATCTGACCTGCCATTTTCTTGCCTTTGAACACTTTGCCCGGAGTCTGGTTCTGACCGATAGAACCCGGAACGCGGTGAGACAAGGAGTTACCGTGAGTAGCGTCCTGGGTACGGAAGTTCCAGCGCTTAACGGTACCTGCGAAACCTTTACCTTTAGAGGTGCCAGTTACGTCAACTTTTTTAACGTCAGCAAACAGTTCGACGCTAATGCTCTGACCTACAGTGAACTCTTCGCCTTCAGCCAGGCGGAATTCCCACAGACCACGGCCAGCTTCTACGCCAGCTTTAGCGAAGTGGCCAGCTTCAGGCTTGGTCACACGGTTAGCTTTTTTAGCACCGGTGGTTACCTGAATAGCACGGTAGCCATCGTTAGCCAGGTCTTTAACCTGAGTAACGCGGTTTGCTTCAACTTCGATTACGGTTACTGGGATAGAAACGCCGTCTTCTGTGAAGATACGGGTCATACCCACTTTTTTACCGACTAAACCAATCATTGTTTCAACCTCTCAATCGCTCAATGACCTGATTAACCCAGGCTGATCTGCACGTCTACACCGGCAGCCAGATCCAGACGCATCAGAGCATCAACGGTTTTCTCGGTTGGCTCAACGATGTCAACCAGACGCAAGTGAGTACGGATTTCGTACTGATCGCGCGCGTCTTTGTTGACGTGCGGGGAGATCAGAACGGTAAAACGCTCTTTGCGTGTCGGCAGCGGGATCGGACCACGGACCTGCGCACCAGTGCGCTTGGCAGTCTCGACGATTTCCGCGGTTGCTTGATCGATCAGACGATGATCAAACGCTTTCAGGCGGATACGGATTCTTTGGTTCTGCATGAGACCAGAGCTCCAATTATTTTATAAACGAAAATGATTACTCCTCAGACCCATTACGATTGATGGGAGAGTGTAACCGTTCTTACGTAGCTCCCCGATCGGGAGCATTGTTAGGTAGCCAAATTCGGCTAACTGAGGTTCAGATCGAACCTGCTGTCAACTACGACAAGCCCGCGCATTATACGTAAATCTGAGCCTGACGCAAGCATCGCGTAGAAATTAATCGCAACGTGCAGATTGCGAGCTGCATTCCACGAAATTTGTAGGGTTGTGAAGATAGCGTTTTTCACCGGAACCAGATTAACAAAGCAGCGATTTCTCTGTTGCTGAGTATCCAAAGTTATTCGATGGTGATACTCCAACTACAGAGGATATTTTATGGACGCTACCCTTCCCTTTCTGATTTTGTACGCTTGTTTATCAGCCCTACTTTTTTTCTGGGATGCAAAGCATGGCTTGTTACCTGACAGATTTACTTGCCCGTTACTCTGGTCTGGTCTTTTGTTCTATCAAGTTTGTCAGCCTGCCGGGTTAGCCGATGCATTATGGGGGGCGATTATCGGTTACGGCGCATTCGCTGTTATTTATTGGGGCTATCGCATACTGCGACATAAAGAAGGATTAGGCTATGGCGATGTGAAATTTCTCGCCGCCCTTGGTGCCTGGCATACATGGGCCTTCTTACCACGGCTGGTTTTCCTTGCTGCCTCATTCGCTTGCGGAGCCGTAGTCATTGGTCTGCTCATGAGAGGAAAAGAATCATTAAAAAACCCGCTGCCTTTTGGACCATTTCTGGTGGCTGCGGGTTTCGTTGTTGGCTGGGATAGTTTGCTGACAGGCAGTTAATCTTTAACTTTAATTTGTGATTGCAGGTAATTCTGTAGGCCGATTTTACCGATGAGATCCAGTTCAGTTTCGAGCCAGTCGATATGACCTTCTTCATCTGCAAGGATCTCGATCATCATATCGCGGCTAACATAGTCATGAACGCTATCGGCATAAGCGATAGCCTCACGGAGATCCTTCGCACCTTCCAGCTCTAATCGCAGGTCGGATTGCAGCATCTCTTCGACATCTTCACCAATCCCCAGCTTGCCTAAATCCTGTAAGTTTGGGATTCCTTCTAAGAACAAAATACGCTCGATATATTTATCGGCGTGTTTCATCTCATCAATGGATTCATGGTATTCGACGTCATTGAGACGCATCAGGCCCCAGTTTTTAAACATTCGGGCATGGAGAAAATACTGATTGATTGCGACAAGCTCATTTCCCAATAGTTTATTGAGATAATTTATGATTTTAACATCACCTTTCATTTTATAGTCCCTCCGCTTCCACTATTAGAGCGTAGATGGGGCTAGCGGGATGTCAAAAAATAAGCGTGAGCTTCAGGCAATCTCTTTAAATTCTGGCATCTGCATCAACTCGTCCTGCATCACTTCGCGTGCGGCGCGAATGCACTTACCACATTGATTTCCCACAGGAATAAACTTACGTAATTGTTGGAAAGACTGAGGATGAAACTGACGGACTGCCTGGCGAATTTTTTTGTCACTTACACCATTACACAAACAAACGTACATGATTACTCCCGTTCAAATTCTGCGCAAAGTGTAAATGAGAATAGTTATGATTACAATAGCACAGTTTTATTTGCGCCACAGTTCAGCGAGCGAAATTACGACTAAATATTTCGAGCTCAAATTACGGGCAGCAAAAAGGGCGCCGAAGCGCCCTTTTCAATTCAAAACTAATTAACGAGTAATTAGCTCAGAACTTTTGCTACAACGCCCGCGCCAACGGTACGGCCGCCTTCACGGATTGCGAAACGCAGACCGTCGTCCATCGCGATCGGGTGGATCAGGGTAACAACCATTTTGATGTTGTCGCCCG
>NZ_JABWNC020000035.1:0-26062 GCF_013368855.2 Escherichia sp. 93.0816
GACAATAACAAAAAAGCACACTTCGGCAAGATAAAACTGCCAGTCACAAGAAAAAGTGATTAATAGTGAAATAATGAAATGAAAAAGGGGCAGACAACACAAAGGCCGCTCACGATATAGCCGGATAAATGACGGGGATCAATTGGCTTACCCGCGATAAAATGTTACCATTCTGTTGCTTTTATGTATAAGAACAGGTAAGCCCTACCATGCCACATTCCTACGATTACGATGCCATAGTAATAGGTTCCGGCCCCGGCGGCGAAGGCGCTGCAATGGGTCTGGTTAAGCAAGGTGCGCGCGTCGCAGTTATCGAGCGTTATCAAAATGTTGGCGGCGGTTGCACCCATTGGGGCACCATCCCGTCGAAAGCTCTCCGTCACGCCGTCAGCCGCATTATAGAATTTAATCAAAACCCACTTTACAGCGACCATTCGCGACTGCTCCGCTCTTCTTTTGCCGATATCCTTAACCATGCCGATAACGTGATTAATCAACAAACACGTATGCGTCAGGGATTTTACGAACGTAATCACTGTGAAATATTGCAGGGAAACGCCCGCTTTGTTGACGAACACACGCTGGCGCTGGATTGCCCGGACGGTACGGTCGAAACGCTGACCGCAGAAAAATTTGTTATTGCCTGCGGTTCTCGCCCATATCATCCAGCAGACGTTGATTTTACCCATCCGCGCATTTACGACAGCGACTCAATTCTTAGCATGCATCACGAACCGCGCCACGTGCTTATTTACGGTGCTGGAGTGATCGGCTGTGAATACGCATCGATCTTCCGTGGAATGGATGTGAAAGTGGATCTGATCAACACCCGCGATCGTTTGTTGGCGTTTCTTGATCAAGAGATGTCAGATTCTCTCTCGTATCACTTCTGGAACAGCGGTGTGGTAATTCGTCACAACGAAGAGTACGAGAAGATTGAAGGTTGCGACGACGGCGTAATCATGCACCTGAAATCAGGCAAGAAACTAAAAGCCGACTGCCTGCTCTATGCCAACGGCCGCACCGGTAATACCGATTCGCTGGCACTGCATAATATTGGTCTGGAAACTGACAGTCGTGGTCAGCTTAAGGTCAACAGCATGTATCAAACCGCGCAGCCGCATGTTTACGCGGTGGGCGATGTGATTGGCTATCCAAGCCTGGCGTCGGCTGCCTACGACCAGGGGCGCATTGCCGCGCAGGCGCTGGTGAAAGGTGAAGCCACCGCGCATCTGATTGAAGATATCCCTACCGGCATCTACACCATCCCGGAAATCAGCTCAGTCGGTAAAACCGAACAGCAGCTGACCGCGATGAAAGTGCCGTATGAAGTGGGTCGCGCCCAGTTCAAACATCTGGCGCGAGCGCAAATCGTTGGCATGAACGTGGGCACACTGAAAATTTTGTTCCATCGGGAAACGAAAGAGATTCTGGGGATCCATTGCTTTGGCGAGCGCGCTGCCGAAATTATTCATATCGGTCAAGCGATTATGGAACAGAAAGGTGGCGGCAACACCATTGAGTACTTCGTTAACACCACCTTTAACTACCCGACCATGGCGGAAGCCTATCGGGTAGCGGCACTAAACGGCTTAAACCGCCTGTTTTAACGCTTTATCGAAATGGCCATCCATTTTTGCGCGGATGGCCTCTGCCAGTTGTTCATAACGACTACGCAGCGGTGAGCCAGGACGATAAACCAGACCAATAGTGCGACGCGGTTCAGGTTTAATGCACGGCAGATAGACAATGCCGTCGCGTTTGCGCTCCGGCGGCACTGCCAGCGCGGGCAGCAAGGTGATGCCACTACCTGCCGCCACCATATTACGCAGCGTTTCCAGGCTGGTCGCACGGAAATGTGTATCTTCATCCGCCCCCGCTTCAAAGCAGAAGCCCATCGCCTGATCGCGCAAACAGTGACCATCTTCCAGCATCAGCAGTTTTTCCCCTGCCAGATCGGCCATTGGTACACATTCGCGGTTGGCCCACGGATGATCTTCGTAGATTGCCAGCAGCATTGGCTCATCAAACAACGGCACTTCAATGAATGCTTCGCTCTCTTTCACCAGCGCGAGGATCACGCAGTCGAGTTTGCCACTATCCAGTTGCGTCAGTAACTGATGGGTCTGCGCTTCATGCAGATACATTTCCAGCTTCGGGAAAGTCTGGTGCAGCATCGGGATAATATGCGGTAGCAGGTAAGGTCCGACCGTAGGAATCAAACCGATGTGCAGCGGCCCGGACATGGTCTCGCCCTGCTGGCTTGCCATCTCTTTAAGGACTTTCACCTCGCGCAGCACGGTACGCGCCTGATCCACCAGCAGCATTCCCGCCTGGGTGAATAACACTTTACGGCTGGTCCGCTCCAGCAACATCACACCCAGCTCATCTTCCAGCTTACGAATTTGCCCGCTAAGCGTCGGCTGGCTAACGTGGCAGGAATCTGCCGCACGCCGAAAATGGCGGTGTTCGGCCAGTGCCACCAGGTACTCAAGATCACGAATATTCATTATCCATCCTCCATCGCCACGATAGTTCATGGCGATAGGTAGCATAGCAACGAACGATTATCCCTATCAAGCATTCTGACTGATAATTGCTCACAGAAACGGAGCGGCACCTCTTTAACCCTTGAAGTTACTGCCCGTTTCGAGAGTTTCTCAACTCGAATAACTAAAGCCAACGTGAACTTTTGCGGATCTCCAGGATCCGCTTTTTTTTATTTATTCCGACCCTCCAGCGGAGGGCCAGGCTGCCAGACTTACTCAATGCGATCTTTGACGATAAAGAAGTAACACAGCGCACCGGTGAAGGTCACACAGGCCGCGATAACCAGCGCCAGATTAAACGAGTGCGTGGTATCCACTACCCAACCGGTTACGATCGGGGCAAAGGAAGCAAAGACAAAACTACCAAAGTTTTGAATCCCGGCGATGGAAGCCACTTTTGTTTCTGACACCATTACCTGCACCAGTCCCCATGCAGATGTTCCCGCAAAATGCACACAGAACAGCGCCATTGAGATAAACGCCACCGCTTGCGCAGGCGAGGAAGATTGCACTACCAGCAACGTTCCTAATGCCGACATCATCAAACCGCAGACAATAGCCGTTTTACGCGTCTTCGCCAGGTCGTAGCCTTTTTTCGCCAGTCGATCGACAACAATACCGTTAACCCACATCCCGACCGCCGCCGCGAGGAAAGGAATCGCCGCCACCCAGCCCGTTTTCGCCAGACTGAAACCTTGCTCAGCCTGCAAATAGCCGGGTAACCACGCGATGTAGAGCCAACCGGTATAGTTAACGCCAGAGAAACCTAAAATCATCCCCCACGTTGTCCGGTGCTTAAACAGCGCCAGCCACTCGCTAAATTGCAGCTGTGGACGCGGTTTAACCGGCGCGGAGAGATACGTCCGTTCTTCGTCGGTCAGGACAATCTGCGCCCGATTGCGATACCACGCGTACCAGCAGATCCCAACCAGAATCCCCGCCACGCCGATGATAACGAACATCGCCCGCCAGCCCCATGCCAGTTGCATCAATACAAGAGCAGGAGGCGCGATGGCCTGACCGATAACGGTAGATGAGTTAAAAATCCCCAGCGCCGTGCCACGTTCTTTTTGTGCATACCAGTCGGTAATAGATTTCACCCCCGCAGGCATAAACGGTGCTTCGCCAATACCCAACCCAATACGCATTAAAATAAAGTGGCTAAAAGAATTAACCATTCCTGTTAATGCCTGCATTAATGACCAGAATATTAAGCCTGCGCCTAAGACTATTCGTGGACCAAAGCGGTCTAACAAAATACCGGAAGGAAGTTGTGAAAAACCATAAGACAGAGAAAATGCAGAAAGCAAAAAACCAAACTCTGTCGCCGATAATCCTAACTCGCCACGAATCGCTTCGCCTGCCACGCTCAATGACGAACGGTCGAGAAAATTAACGATCCCCGCCATAAATAATAAAACCAGGGTCACTGTCTGAATACGACGAATCCGTTGCGGTTTATTACCCGCAACACTGGTTGACACATCAACGTCCATTTTTAGCTCCTTGAGCGGAATTAATCGATTTGATGACTATTCAGAAAATAATTAAGCGAACCGTTATTACCAGTTCCACAATGTGCCATCTTCCAGTCGTGCGACGGGGAGATACGCCGGGTCATACGGATATTTCGCCGCCAGTTTCTCATCGAAAGAAATACCCAGCCCAGGCGCGTCGCCCGGGTGCATATAACCCTTATCGAAGCGCCAGCTATGCGGGAAGACTTCAAGCATTTGTTCGGAATAGCCCATGTACTCCTGCACGCCGAAGTTTGGCACCCAGAGGTCAAAATGCAGCGCCGCCGCATGGCAAATGGGCGATAAATCAGAAGGACCGTGCGAACCGGTACGTACCTGATAAAGCGATGCGAAATCAGCAATCCGCCGCATTCCGGTAATGCCGCCTGCATGGGTAATCGTCGTGCGAATATAGTCAATTAACTGCTCTTCGATTAACTGCTTGCAGTCCCAGATACTGTTAAACACTTCACCGACCGCAATCGGCGTCACGGTATGCTGGCGAATCAAACGGAAACATTCCTGATTCTCGGCAGGCGTTGGATCTTCCATCCAGAACAGGCGGTAATCCTCAATGCTCTTTCCAAAACGCGCCGCTTCGATGGGGGTAAGGCGATGGTGCATGTCATGCAACAGATGTTCGTTAAAACCGAACTTATTGCGCACCGCCTCGAATAACTTCGGCGTGAAATCGAGATATTTTTCCGTCGACCACAACTGCTCTTCCGGCCACTGGCCTTTGGTTGCCGGTTCGTACGCCAGCCCTTTGCCCTTCGCCAGGCCATAGGTGGTTTGCATCCCAGGCACACCGCACTGCACACGAATCGCCTTAAAGCCCATCTGCTGATGCTTCGCATAGTCTTCAAGGACTTCATCAATCGTGCGCCCAGTGGTATGGCAATAAACCATCACGCCCTCACGAGAAGCACCGCCAAGCAGTTGATACAAAGGCATATTGGCTGCTTTCGCTTTGATATCCCATAACGCCATATCAATGGCAGAAATGGCCGACATCGTGACGGGGCCACGTCGCCAGTAAGCGCCTTTATAAAAGAATTGCCATATATCTTCGATACGGCTGGCATCGCGGCCAATTAATTGTGGGCAAAGATGATCTTTCAGATAAGAAGCGACCGACAATTCGCGACCATTTAACGTGGCATCTCCCAGCCCACAAAGTCCGCTTTCAGTGGTTATTTTAAGCGTAACGAAATTACGCCCGGGGCAAGTAACAAAAACGTCCGCAGCAATAATTTTCATTATTGCAATCTCCTGTGTTGTAAATAGACGCTTCAAACTTAATTTTACGCCTACTACCATACAAGAGAGAAAAAGTGATTATTCAACCGTGATCACATTAAAAATAAAAATTTCCGCCGAGGAGCAAAAATATCCTCAAACTTGACCTACACTATTAATCATCATCGTTAAAACAACGTGTTAAATAATCACATAATAAATACCATCAATCTTGAAAATAAACACAACAATAGAAATTAATTATATTCAATTAATTAAACCGTGTATCGCCTGGTGTATTTAAAAATGATTTTTATAGGGAGAGTAAAGCAAGAATAAAAAGGCATGTGACAAATAATGGTTCTGGTTGGGCGTTAAATTTAAGGTCAACAGAATACTGCCTGATGCGACGCTGTCGAGTCTTATCATGCCTACAAAGTGCAACACTACGTAGACATGATAAACAAAGCGCATCAGGCAAACTCCCCATTCTCAGGGGAGCGTTACCCTAACCGAGCCTTTGCAAAAGCAATCGCCTGTGCCACCTGCTGCGGTGAAACACCACCTTTTGCCGCACGCTTGTCGAGGCACGATTGCAGCGACAGAATCGGATAGACATCTTCGCCAATCACCTGGCTGAATTTCTGCAACTCGGCGAGCGGCAGCTCTTCCAGCGGTTTGCCCTGACGAATGGCTTCCACCACCGCCTCACCCACGATATGGTGCGCCTCGCGGAACGGCACGCCTTTCGCCACCAGGTAATCCGCCAGTTCAGTGGCGTTCGCGTAACCCTGCTGCGCCGCTTCCTGGCAACGCGGGCGTTTCACCTGAATGCCGTCCAGCACCAGCGCCGCCATATGCAGGCAGTCCAGCCAGGTATCGAGCGCATCGAACAGACCTTCTTTGTCTTCCTGCATATCTTTGTTGTAAGCCAGCGGCAAACCTTTCAGCGTCATCATCATGCCGGTTAACGCGCCCTGCACCCGACCGCATTTACCGCGAATCAGCTCCAGCGCATCCGGGTTTTTCTTCTGCGGCATTAATGATGAACCGGAAGTCACGCGGTCAGAAAGCTCCACAAACCCCGCTTCGCCGGTGTTGAAGAAAATGAGATCTTCGGCAAAACGAGACAGATGCACCATACCGATGGCGGCAGCAGAAAGCAGTTCCAGCACATGGTCACGGTCAGAAACGCTGTCCAGACTGTTACGGGTCGCCGAAGCAAAGCCCAGCCAGCCAGCTAACTGTTCACGATCGATTTCATAGGCCGTTCCCGCCAGCGCGCCACAGCCTAACGGGCTGACATCCAGACGCTTGAGCGCATCCTGCAAACGACTTTCATCACGCGCCAGCATTTCAACATAGGCCAGGCACCAGTGCGCGAAAGTCACCGGCTGGGCGCGTTGCAGGTGCGTGTAACCCGGCATTACCGCGTCCTGATTGTTTTGCGCGGTTTCCACCAGCGCCGATTGCAACTGCCGGTTAGCCGTCAGCAACTCGCCAACGGTATCTTTGCACCACAACTTCAGATCGGTTGCTACCTGATCATTACGGCTACGCCCGGTATGCAGTTTTTTGCCTAACTGACCCACTTTGTCGATCAGTTTGCCTTCCACCCAGCTATGGATATCTTCGGCGTCGCTTTCAAGGATTTGTTGTGGCCTGGCGCGAACCTCTTCCAGCAGCACGTTCAGCGCCTCTTCCAGTTGCGCCTGCTCTTCTGCGGTCAACACGCCTACCGTTACCAGGGCTTTGGACCAGGCCACAGAGCCAACAATATCCTGCTCCGCCAGACGGTAATCAAAACGCAGTGAGTCGTTGAATTGTTTGAACCGTTGATCTGCTGCCTGGGTAAAACGCCCGCCCCAAAGTGCCATAACTCTGTTTCCTTATTTTGAAATTCAATGCCGGAAAGCTGCGCCTCCGGCCAACAAAACTTAAGCTAAAATCCGCGTACCCATCGGCATACCGTTAAACAGTGCCGGAAGCTGTTCCGCATGACGCCAGGAGGCGATATCCACCGGACGCCCCAGCGTGCGCGCAGCATCCAGCGCCGCATTCACTTTCACAATCATGCCGTCGGTAATAATGCCCTGCTCAATCAGTTGTTCTGCTTTCGCGGCGGTCATTTCAGCAATACGTTGCCCTTTGCCGTCGAGAATGCCGCTGACATCAGAAAGCAAAATCAGATCCGCGCCCAGCGTTGCCGCCAGCGCCGTCGCCGCCTGGTCAGCATTGACGTTCATCAGTTGCCCTTCGTCCGTTACGCCAATGGAGCTAACCACCGGGAGATAACCGTTTTCCAGCAACGTATTGATAAGCTTAGGCGAACCTGGCTGCGCCAGTCCAACATGCCCTAACTCTTCATCAAGCTGGGTCACTTTGACGCTGTCGCCGTCACCGAGAAACAAACCTACGGCAGCAATCTGATGTTTCTTCGCCCACGCCAGCAGGGTTTTATTTGCCGTTCCCGCCAGTGCTCCGGTGATAATGTTTATCTGATCCGCAGGCGTCACCCGCAGGCCATTTTTCTTTTTCACCGGCAGATTCAGCCCTTTCATCAGCTCATCCACCACGCAGCCGCCGCCGTGGACAATCACCAGCGGACGCTGATGTGACTCTCGATAATTCACCAGTGCGCTAAACAGACGCTCCAGCGCCTCTTCACTATCCAGCAATACGCCGCCCAGTTTGATAATTAATGGATTCATGATTGCACCCTTAAATAAGAGACTGCGTTTCCGCATAACCGAAACGAATATTGGCGCACTGTACCGCTTGTGCCGCCGCACCTTTCAATAAATTGTCTTCGGTCGCCACAATAATCAGATGCTCGCCCTGAACGGCAAACCCGATATCACAGAACGGCAGCCCGACGACATTTTTCAGCGCCGGAACACCTTTGTCATACAACCGTACCAGCGGTTTATGGGCATACGCCCGCTGTAACGCTTGCGCGACTTGCGCCTGGTTCACGCCAGGCTTCAGGCGGCAAGTAATGGTTTCGAGAATGCCGCGCGGGAAATTGCCCAGATGCGGGGTGAAGATAACGTCAGCACCGAGATGCGTGGCGATCTCCGGCTGGTGGCGATGGGTAAAGACACCATACGGTTGCAGGCTAACTTCACAAAAGCTGTTTGAAATCGCTGCCTTACGTCCCGCTCCGCTCACACCGCTGGTGGCGTTAATCACCGGCCACTGACTGAGGTCGAGAAGATCGGCATCAATCAACGGTTTCAGCGCCAGTTGTGCCGCCGTCGGATAACACCCCGGCACCGCAATTAAGTTCGCTTCTTTTAATTTATTGCCGCACCACTCCGCCAGACCATAAGCGGCCTGTTCCAGCAGTTCCGGGTATTGATGGGTAAAGCCGTAATATTTTTCATAGAAGGCGGCGTCGTTAACACGAAACGCGCCGGAAAGGTCAAACACCACGCAGCCCGCTTCAAGAAATTGCGGTGCTAAATCGTGGCTGACTTCATGGGCGGTGGCGAGAAACACCACGTCCACCCCTGGGCTAAACTCGCTGATATCCGACATCGGCTGCAACGGCAGATCAACGATGCCTTTTAGCTGCGGATGCAAATCGGAGATTAACTTTCCCGCATCATTGCTTTGCGCTGAAACAGTCAAAGCGGTTATGTTCATATGCGGATGGCGATTTACATAGGTCACTAGCTCTGCGCCAGCGTAGCCGCTGGCACCCACAATCAGCGTATTCAACATCGGGGCTATTCACCTTCTTATGTCTGGTTGCCAGGTTAAACGTAAAACATTCACCTTACGGCTGGTGGGTTTTATTACGCTCAACGTTAGTGTATTTTTATTCACAATTACTGCATGAATATTGATACTATCATGACCAGAGGTGTGTCAACAATGAAAAACAAATTACCGCCATTTATCGAGATTTACCGTGCTCTGATTGCCACACCTTCAATAAGCGCCACGGAAGAGGCACTCGATCAAAGCAATGCAGATTTAATCACTCTGCTGGCGGGCTGGTTTAAAGATTTGGGCTTCAATGTGGAAGTGCAGCCTGTGCCAGGAACTCGCAACAAATTTAATATGCTGGCCAGTTGCGGGCAGGGGGCTGGCGGCTTGCTGCTGGCGGGTCATACCGATACGGTGCCGTTTGATGATGGTCGCTGGACGCGCGATCCGTTTGCACTGACAGAGCATGACGGCAAACTTTACGGCTTAGGCACCGCCGACATGAAAGGCTTCTTTGCGTTTATCCTCGATGCGCTACGCGATGTCGACGTCACGAAGCTGGCAAAACCGCTCTACATTCTGGCGACTGCCGATGAAGAAACCAGTATGGCAGGAGCGCGTTATTTTGCCGAAACCACCGCCCTGCGCCCGGATTGCGCCATCATTGGCGAACCGACGTCGCTACAACCGGTACGCGCGCATAAAGGCCACATCTCTAACGCCATTCGCATTCTGGGTCAGTCGGGGCATTCCAGCGATCCGTCGCGCGGAGTTAACGCTATCGAACTGATGCACGACGCCATCGGTCATATTTTGCAATTGCGCGATAACCTGAAAGAACGTTATCACTATGAAGCGTTTACCGTGCCATATCCCACGCTCAACCTTGGGCATATTCACGGCGGCGACGCCTCTAACCGTATTTGCGCTTGCTGCGAGTTGCATATGGATATTCGTCCGTTGCCTGGCATGACGCTCAATGAACTTAATGGTTTACTCAACGACGCGCTGGCTCCGGTGAGCGAACGCTGGCCGGGTCGTCTGACGGTCGAAGAGCTGCATCCGCCGATCCCTGGTTACGAGTGCCCGCCGAATCATCAACTGGTTGAAGTGGTTGAGAAATTACTCGGTGCAAAGACCGAAGTGGTGAACTACTGTACCGAAGCACCGTTTATTCAGACGTTATGCCCGACGCTGGTGTTGGGTCCAGGCTCAATTAATCAGGCTCATCAGCCTGATGAATATCTGGAGACACGGTTTATCAAGCCCACCCGTGAGCTGATCACCCAGGTGATTCACCATTTTTGCTGGCATTAAAACGTAGTCCGGATAAGGCGCTCGCGCCGCATCCGGCACTGTTACCAAACTCCAGTGCCACAATAATGTCGGATGCGATGCTTGCGCATCTTATCCGACCTACACCTTTGGTGTTATGTATGGTGATTTTTTAACATTCCCATAAGTTACGCTTATTTAAATCATCGTGAATTTAATGGCGTAAATTCCTGCTAGTTATTCGTTTGCTGAAGCGATTTCGCAGCATTTGACGTCACCGCTTTTACGTGGCTTTATAAAAGACGACGAAAAGCAAAGCCCGAGCATATTCGCGCCAATGCGACGTGAAGGATACCGGGCTTCAAACAATAAGATGGGGTGTCTGGGGTTATATGAACGAACAATATTCCGCATTGCGTAGTAATGTCAGTATGCTCGGCAAAGTGCTGGGAGAAACCATCAAGGATGCGTTGGGAGAACACATTCTTGAACGCGTAGAAACTATCCGTAAGTTGTCCAAATCTTCACGCGCTGGCAATGATGCTAACCGCCAGGAGTTGCTCACCACCTTACAAAATTTGTCGAACGACGAGCTGCTGCCCGTTGCGCGTGCGTTTAGTCAGTTCCTGAACCTGGCCAACACCGCCGAGCAATACCACAGCATTTCGCCGAAAGGCGAGGCTGCCAGCAACCCGGAAGTGATCGCCCGCACCCTGCGTAAACTGAAAAACCAGCCGGAACTGAGCGAAGACACCATCAAAAAAGCGGTGGAATCACTGTCGCTGGAACTGGTTCTCACTGCGCACCCAACCGAAATTACCCGCCGTACACTGATCCACAAAATGGTGGAAGTGAACGCGTGCTTAAAACAGCTCGACAACAAAGATATCGCCGACTACGAACACAACCAACTGATGCGCCGCCTGCGCCAGTTGATCGCCCAGTCATGGCATACCGATGAAATCCGTAAGCTGCGCCCAAGCCCGATAGATGAAGCCAAATGGGGCTTTGCCGTAGTAGAAAACAGCCTGTGGCAAGGCGTACCGAATTACCTGCGCGAACTGAACGAACAACTGGAAGAGAATCTCGGCTACAAACTGCCCGTCGAATTTGTTCCGGTGCGTTTTACCTCGTGGATGGGCGGCGACCGCGACGGCAACCCGAACGTCACCGCAGACATTACCCGTCACGTACTTCTGCTCAGCCGCTGGAAAGCAACCGACCTGTTCCTGAAAGATATTCAGGTGCTGGTTTCTGAACTGTCGATGGTTGAAGCAACCCCTGAACTGCTGGCGCTGGTCGGCGAAGAAGGTGCCGCAGAACCGTATCGCTATCTGATGAAAAACCTGCGTTCCCGCCTGATGGCAACCCAGGCATGGCTGGAAGCGCGCCTGAAAGGTGAAGAACTGCCGAAGCCGGAAGGTCTGCTGACGCAGAACGAAGAACTGTGGGAGCCGCTCTACGCTTGCTACCAGTCCCTTCAGGCGTGTGGTATGGGCATTATCGCCAACGGCGATCTGCTCGACACTCTGCGCCGCGTGAAATGTTTCGGTGTACCGCTGGTGCGTATTGATATCCGTCAGGAGAGCACCCGTCATACTGAAGCACTGGGTGAACTGACCCGCTACCTCGGCATCGGCGACTACGAAAGCTGGTCAGAGGCCGACAAACAGGCGTTCCTGATCCGCGAACTGAACTCCAAACGTCCGCTTCTGCCACGCAACTGGCAACCAAGCGCCGAAACGCGCGAAGTGCTTGATACCTGCCAGGTGATTGCCGAAGCGCCGCAAGGTTCGATTGCCGCCTACGTGATCTCAATGGCGAAAACGCCGTCCGACGTACTGGCCGTTCACCTGCTGTTGAAAGAAGCAGGTATTGGATTTGCGATGCCAGTCGCACCGCTGTTTGAAACTCTCGATGACCTGAACAACGCCAACGATGTCATGACCCAGTTGCTGAATATCGACTGGTATCGCGGCCTGATTCAGGGCAAACAGATGGTGATGATTGGCTATTCCGACTCGGCAAAAGATGCGGGCGTGATGGCGGCTTCCTGGGCGCAATATCAGGCACAGGATGCGTTAATCAAAACCTGCGAAAAAGCGGGTATTGAACTGACGCTGTTCCACGGTCGCGGTGGTTCTATTGGTCGCGGCGGCGCACCGGCTCATGCGGCGCTGCTATCGCAACCGCCAGGAAGCCTGAAAGGCGGCCTGCGCGTGACCGAACAGGGCGAGATGATCCGCTTTAAGTACGGTCTGCCAGAAATCACGGTCAGCAGCCTGTCGCTGTACACCGGGGCGATTCTGGAAGCCAACCTGCTGCCACCGCCGGAGCCAAAAGAGAGCTGGCGTCACATTATGGATGAACTTTCGGTCATCTCCTGCGATCTCTACCGTGGTTATGTGCGTGAAAACAAAGACTTTGTTCCATACTTCCGCTCCGCCACGCCGGAACAGGAACTGGGCAAACTGCCGTTAGGTTCACGCCCGGCGAAACGTCGCCCGACCGGCGGCGTCGAATCACTGCGCGCAATTCCGTGGATCTTCGCCTGGACGCAAAACCGCCTGATGCTCCCAGCCTGGCTGGGTGCGGGTACTGCGCTGCAAAAAGTGGTCGAAGACGGCAAACAGAGCGAACTGGAAGCCATGTGCCGCGACTGGCCGTTCTTCTCAACGCGTCTGGGAATGCTGGAAATGGTCTTCGCCAAAGCAGACCTGTGGCTGGCGGAATACTATGACCAACGCCTGGTCGACAAAGAGCTGTGGCCGTTAGGTAAAGAGTTACGCAATCTGCAAGAAGAAGACATCAAAGTGGTGCTGGCAATTGCCAACGATTCCCATCTGATGGCCGATCTACCGTGGATTGCCGAGTCTATTCAGCTACGAAATATATACACTGACCCGCTGAACGTACTGCAGGCAGAGTTGCTGCACCGCTCCCGCCAGGCAGAAAAAGAAGGCCAGGAGCCGGATCCCCGCGTCGAACAAGCGTTGATGGTCACTATTGCCGGAATTGCAGCAGGTATGCGTAATACTGGCTAACCCCCATCCTCTATCAACCCTCGTGCAATAGCGCGAGGGTTTTCTGAAATACTTCTGTTCTAACACCTTCGTTTTCAATATATTTCTGTCTGCATTTCACCCAGATTCTGGATATCCCTTCAGATATCCTTAAGGTTTTGTCCTTACATTCGGCGCTATTATCCAAAACGGGTTCTTACTATGCATTCCACTGAAGTCCAGACTAAACCCCTTTTTAGCTGGAAAGCCCTGGGTTGGGCACTGCTCTACTTTTGGTTTTTC
The DNA here is from genome assembly GCF_013368855.2 of Escherichia sp. 93.0816. Lineage (NCBI taxonomy): Bacteria > Pseudomonadati > Pseudomonadota > Gammaproteobacteria > Enterobacterales > Enterobacteriaceae > Escherichia > Escherichia sp. 93.0816. The sequence goes on from NZ_JABWNC020000035.1 coordinate 13,600, forward strand.
TCTACCCTGTTACAGGCCATTATTTACATCAGCGGCTACAGCGGCACCAACGGCATTCGCGACTCACTGCTGTTCAGTTCGCTGTGGTTGATCCCGGTATTCCTCTTTCCGAAGCGGATTAAAATTATTGCCGCAGTGATCGGCGTGGTGCTGTGGGCGGCCTCTCTGGCGGCGCTGTGCTACTACGTCATCTACGGTCAGGAGTTCTCGCAGAGCGTTCTGTTTGTGATGTTTGAAACCAACACCAACGAAGCCAGCGAGTATTTAAGCCAGTATTTCAGCCTGAAGATTGTGCTTATCGCACTGGCCTATACGGCGGTGGCAGTTCTGCTGTGGACACGCCTGCGCCCGGTCTATATTCCGAAGCCGTGGCGTTATATCGTCTCTTTTGCCCTGCTTTACGGTTTGATTCTGCATCCGATCGCCATGAATACGTTTATCAAAAACAAGCCGTTTGAGAAAACGTTGAATAACCTGGCATCGCGCATGGAGCCTGCCGCGCCGTGGCAATTCCTGACTGGTTATTATCAGTATCGCCAGCAACTTAACTCGCTGACGAAGCTGCTGAATGAAAATAATGCATTACCACCGCTGGCTAATTTCAAAGATGAATCGGGCAACGAACCACGCACCCTGGTAATGGTGATTGGCGAGTCAACCCAGCGCGGGCGCATGAGTCTGTACGGTTATCCGCGCGAGACCACGCCGGAACTGGATGCGCTGCATAAAACCGATCCGAATCTGACCGTGTTTAATAACGTGGTTACGTCTCGTCCGTACACCATTGAAATCCTGCAACAGGCGCTGACTTTTGCCAACGAAAAGAACCCTGACCTGTATCTGACGCAGCCGTCGCTGATGAACATGATGAAACAGGCGGGTTATAAAACCTTCTGGATCACCAACCAGCAGACGATGACCGCCCGCAATACCATGCTGACGGTATTTTCGCGCCAGACCGACAAGCAGTACTACATGAACCAGCAACGTACGCAGAGTGCGCGTGAATACGACACTAACGTGCTGAAGCCGTTCCAGGAAGTGCTGAAGGATCCTGCGCCGAAGAAACTGATCATCGTTCATCTGCTGGGTACACATATCAAATACAAGTACCGTTACCCGGAAGATCAGGGCAAGTTTGATGGCAATACCGATCATGTCCCACCAGGATTAAGCGCGGAAGAGCTGGAGTCGTATAACGATTACGACAACGCTAACCTGTATAACGATCATGTGGTTGCCAGCCTGATTAAAGACTTTAAAGCGACCGATCCGAACGGTTTCCTGGTTTACTTCTCTGACCATGGTGAAGAGGTTTACGACACGCCGCCGCACAAAACCCAGGGGCGTAACGAAGATAACCCGACGCGCCACATGTACACCATTCCGTTCCTGCTGTGGACGTCGGAAAAATGGCAGGCGACTCATCCGCGTGATTTCTCGCAGGATGTCGATCGTAAATACAGCCTGGCAGAACTGATCCACACCTGGTCGGATTTGGCGGGCTTATCTTACGACGGTTACGATCCAACCCGTTCGGTGGTGAACCCGCAGTTCAAAGAAACCACCCGCTGGATTGGCAACCCGTATAAGAAAAATGCGCTGATCGATTACGACACTCTGCCGTATGGCGATCAGGTGGGTAATCAGTAATTATCAGCCAGGTGCTATTTGCCGGATAAGGCGTTTACGCCGCATCCGGCAATACAACTGCCGCAATGTTTACATCGAACTCTCATCAGGCCACACTTTTCAGGTGGCCTTTTTTCATAATGCCAGTTACTGTTTTCCCGTCTACATACCTAAGGGAATAACATGTATCACGACGTCAGCTATCTGCTCTCCCGCCTGATAAACGGCCCGCTGTCGCTGCGCCAGATTTACTTTGCCTGCACCAACGGTCCGGCTCCCGATCTCGCATATCGGGTCGATTTTCCACGGCTGGAAATTGTGCTGGAAGGTGAGTTTGTTGATACCGGTGCTGGCGCAACGTTAGTTCCCGGCGATGTACTATACGTTCCCGCTGGCGGCTGGAACTTCCCGCAATGGCAAACACCCGCCACCACCTTCAGCGTGCTGTTTGGCAAACAGCAACTCGGCTTCAGCGTCGTGCAATGGGATGGAAAGCAATACCAAAATCTGGCAAAGCAGCACGTCGCCCGACGCGGCCCGCGCATTGGTTCATTCTTGTTGCAAACACTCAATGAAATGCAAATGCAGCCACAGGAGCAGCAAACGGCAAGGCTTATCGTCGCGAGTCTGCTTAGCCACTGCCGCGACTTGCTCGGCAGCCAAATCCAGACCGCCTCACGCAGCCAGGCACTATTTGAAGCGATTCGTGATTATATCGATGAACGCTATGCCTCCGCGCTAACCCGTGAATCTGTCGCGCAGGCATTCTATATTTCGCCAAATTACCTCTCCCACCTGTTTCAAAAAACGGGTGCGACGGGCTTTAACGAATACCTGAATCATACACGGCTGGAACATGCAAAAACGTTGTTGAAAGGCTATGACCTGAAGGTAAAAGAAGTGGCGCACGCCTGCGGCTTCGTCGACAGCAACTACTTCTGCCGCCTGTTTCGTAAAAACACCGAACGCTCGCCGTCGGAGTATCGTCGGCAATACCACAGCCAACTGACAGAGAAACCAACTACTCCAGAATAAGATGGGTTTGCTGCGGCGCAGAAAGCACTTTTCGTACCGCGCTCATCACCCGCTGCGGCTCTCGCAGGAATGCGTAGATACCACACTGAACATAGCGACAATGTTCAAATCGCTCGGCACCGGCAAGCTCGATATCCGTAATCAACAACGCGACATCTGCCCGACGGATATCCTCGTCCGCTAAACGATTCTCCGTTCCCAGCGCCCCCTGGGTTTCAATGCTGACGCCCCACTTCTCTTGCTGGCATAATTTTTCCAGCCGTTCTGCCGCCATATAAGTATGTGCCACGCCGCTGACGCAGGCGGTTACTGCCACCAGGTATGCCATTTTACCCCCCCACGGTAACCTCAAATCCGGCTCGTTCTGCCATTTCGCGCATCGTTGCCACATCAGCTGACGACGGCGCAGGCACCTCTTTCATCGACCATGTTTTCCCCAGCAGGCGGTATTTCGGTTCGCCGTACTGATGAAATGGCAACAGATGGATCTGCCTGATATTCAGCGGGATCAGCACGTCCAGCGCCTGCTGCATATTCTCCCGGCTGAGCGTGAAACCGGGGATCAGCGGCAAACGCGGGATCACGTTGACCCCCTCACTCACCAGCAAACGCAGATTCTCCAGCACGCGTGGCAGGTTCATCTTCACCACATCCCACGCCTGAGTCGCGTCCATAATTTTTAAATCGAACAACACTTCATCGCACAATTTCGCCAGCGGTAACAGCTTGCTTGCTGGCGCGTCTCCGGCAGTTTCAATGGCGCATGACACACCCCACAGCCGCAGTCGCTGTAAAAAACGGGTAGCAAACTCCGCCTGCATTAACACTTCGCCGCCAGAAAGCGTGACGCCGCCGCCGGACGTGCGAAAGAAAATGTCATCTTTCATCACTTCCCGTTCCAGAGCGTCAAGGCTGATATCGCGACCAATCCGTTCAAACGCCCCAGACGGGCATTCATCTGCATCACGCAAACATTTCGCACAGTGCAGACATTTCGCCTCTCTGCGTACCGTCTGGATTTTGCCGGAGATCGACTCCGGATTAGCACACCACGGGCAAAGATGCGGGCAGCCTTTAAAAAAGACCACCGTGCGAATGCCTTCACCGTCATTCAGCGAATAACGCTGAATGTTGAAAATGCGCGCCACGTCATCGCGGCGCGTTTCTACAACGTTACAGCTGATGCGCTGTCCGGCGGATGATGTCATCCTGGATCTCCTTCGACAGTTCGACAAAGAAGGCGCTATATCCGGCAACGCGCACCACCAGCCCGGCATAGTCCTGTGGGCGCTGTTGGGCTTCCCGCAACGTGTCGGCATTCACCACGTTAAACTGAATATGCTGCAACTTAAGCTGGGTAAATGCCCGTAAGAAGTCGGCCAGTTTGCGTAATCCCGCTTCACCTTCCAGGGTCGCCGGAGTGAATTTCACGTTCAGCAATGTACCGTTAGAAAGCAGCGTGTTATCGAGCTTACTGACTGACTTCAGTACCGCCGTTGGCCCTTGTGCGTCCTGGCCCAGCATTGGCGACAAGCCACCGTCTGCCAGTTGCTCCCCGGCAAAACGACCGTCTGGCGTCGCGCCAACCACCGATCCCAACGGGACGTGAGCAGAAACGGTATACGATCCCGGCGTGAAGTAGCCACCGCGCGGGTTCTGGTATTTTTCCACTTCTTTGCAGTAATGGCGCAGCAGTTCGGCGCTGATGTTATCCACCTCGTCGATATCGTTGCCGTATTTCTCAAAGCGGTTAATTAAGCGAGCGCGGATTTTTTCGCCTTCGGGCGTTGCGAAGTTGGCTTTTAATACCGACAACAATTCGTCAAAACTTAAACGCTGTTGATCAAAAATCATCCCTTTCAACGCATGGAGAGAATCGCTCAGGTTAGCGATACCTATCCCCTGTACGCCGGAGAAGTTATAACGCGCGCCGCCATCGGTAATATCGCGGCCTTTTTCCAGACAATCGCTGATAAACGACGAAAGCAGCGGCACTGGCGCCCAGTCACGGTGACCGATATCGCAAATATTGCTGCCTTCAACCATCAGAGTGATGTAGTGGCTGATCTTGGCGCGGATCTGTTCCAGCAAACCTTCATAGCTCAGTGCGGCATTACCTTCATTTTCATGCAGGCAGATTTCCATCACTTTCAGCAGGTTAAACATTGCGATGTCATGCAAGCCGTAGGTTCTGCCAGGAATAGACAACTCTACGCAGCCCACTACGGAATAGTCGCGCGCATCTTCCAGCGAAACGCCTCGGTTGAGGAACGCTGGCACCACCACTTCATCGTTAAAGATTTGCGGAATACCGGTGCCGAGGCGAATGGTTTCTGCGGTTTTCATCAGGAACGGCATGTCGATCAAGGCGTTAGTGCGCACCCCCAGGTTCGGTTGCGGCAACTGTACGCTTTGATAGGCGTCGAGGCAGAGGAACGAAAGCACGTTCACAGCGCTACGTCCGTTTTCCGTTAAACCGCCGAGCAGTGCGGTATAGCCGGTCGGGAATCCCGCAAAATAGCGCGCGCTGCTGGTGGAGCGTAACAGCACGATGTCGTTGCACTTCACCCATAAAGATTCGAGCAATTCTTTCAGGAACGCCGGATCTTCGCCCTGGGTTAATGATGCCTGATAGAACGGCAACATATACTGGTCAAAGCGCCCTAACGACAGCGAACTGGCGTTGGATTCGTATTGCAGAATGATGTTCATGTACCAGAACAACTGGCACGCCTGCCAAAACGTCTGCGGCTTATGTTGCGCGTTATGGCGGGAGATCTCTGCAATAGTCAGCAGTTCTTCACGACGCTGGGCATTGGTGCAGTTTGCCGCCATCGTTTCCGCCAGTTCGGCGTAACGCAAAATGTGTTTTTGTGAAGCTTCCAGCAGTAACAGCGCGGCCTGATAAAAGTGATTATCCGGCTGTTGCTGGCAATGTTGCTGCATCTGCGCCACCAATTCACCCAGCCCGTGATTCAGCAGGCGCGGGTAATCAATAATGATGTGCCCCTGGCCTTTATCCGTCTGGTTGATGCTGAAAATCTGCGTGCTGGTTGCGACTTTTACTTCATCCGTCATCTGCCCGTTGATGAAATCTTTCATCGAACGTTTTTCCCAGTACGGGAACAACTCTTCGCGGTAGATACGTTTATCTTCTTCGCTGATGGCGAAGCGATCCTGCGGTCGCGTCGGGAATTGATCTAGCTCTTTCAGCAGCCAGTAAGGGTCCATTTCCGGCGACATAATCCCGGCGCGAGGTTTTACGGTGCGGTTACCGGCAATCAGTTCTTCATCACGAATCGAAATTTCAACGTGTTCCAGGATATACGCTGTGGCTTTTGCCCGACGAATAATCACCGGTTCGCCTTCGGTTTGCTTATGGCTGGCGGTATAAAGCAGCGCACGCTCCAGCGAGATTTCACGGGTATTGGCAAACAGTGCAGTTTTAAGGCGAGAGATACGATTCGTCATGAGGAACTCCTGTAGGAAAGCGAACCCGCCCTTGCGGGCGGGATAAGAACTTAAGCGGTTTGCGCCAGGTGAGCTTCAATTTTGCTCATGATGGCATCAGCGCGTTTTACTGCATCGCTGATGTTGACGCGCACGATGGTCTTGCCAGCAAAACGCTCTTCAAACTTGATGCCGATATCTTTGGTCAGAATCACCATATCGGCGCTCGCCACGTCTTCAGCAGTCAGTTCATTTTCCAGACCGATCGAGCCCTGGGTTTCTACTTTCACTTCCCAGCCTTTCGCTTTCGCGGCACTTTCCAGCGCCTCTGCAGCCATATAGGTATGGGCAACACCTGAAGGACATGCGGTTACTGCAATAATTTTCGTCATGGCTCGTTCCTCAATTAATTAATTTCAAAATCCAGATCCAGGTCGTCTTCCTTCTCATCAGTCGAAGACCCATTTTTACGCGCCAGACTTTTCAGTACGTTCACGCAGACTGCCGTCACAACCGCCCCGACAGCCACTGCCGCGATATAACCCAACTTACCTTCAACCACCGGCAGCACAATCAGACCACCCCAGCCTGCATAGCACTGCGCGCCGACCATTGCTGCGGTCACCGTGCCACAAACTGAACCGACCATGATGGAAGGGATCACGCGTAACGGATCGGCAGCGGCGAAAGGAATCGCCCCTTCGGTGACGCCAACGCACCCCATCACCAGCGCCGCTTTGCCGGTTTCGCGCTCTTCAGCGGAGAAATTTTTACGACCAATCAACGTCGCCAGCCCCATACCCAGCGGCGGGATACAAATACCCACAGCGGCAATGGCCACCACGGTATAAACCCCCTGAGCAACGCAAATCAGCATGAATGCATAAGCCACTTTGTTAACCGGGCCGCCCATATCGAACGCCAGCATCAATCCCATGATCACCGCCAGCATAACAATGCTGCCCTGCTGCATCCCCTGAAGCCACTGGGTCAGACTATTGGTCAACGCACCCACTGGCTCGCCCAGCCCCCACATCATGACGCCAGCGGTAATCAGTGTGCCGACGATCGGGATGATGAAGATTGGCATGACAGAACGCAGAACTTTATGCACCGGAATTTTCTTCAGGTAATGCACCACGATGCCGCCGATAATCCCGGCGATCAGCGCACCAAAGAAGCCCGCGCCAAAACTGTTACCAACCCAGGCACCAATAGCGCACGGAGCCAGCGCAGAGCGTTCAGCAATGGAATAACCGATGTAAGCGGCGAGGAAAGGCACCATCAGCGTCAAACCCGCGACGCCGATATCAAACAGTTTTTTCAGATTCGGATCGGCTACGGCATCCGGCACTGCGCCTTTGCCATACAACATGACGGAAACCGCCAACAAAATACCGCCCGATACCACGAAGGGAATCATGTGTGAAACGCCCGTCATTAAGTGCTGACGGGTATTTTTCAGGATCTGCACCAACTCATTCATAAGTCGCTCCCGGGCTTAGTAAAGCCCATGTCCATATTTTTGATGGCAGAAACAATAGGCAATCGCAGGCAGGGCAAACAGTGGATAAAAAGGCCATTTACTGGATTTTTGTAATGTCTGTACAAAAATGCGATCCGCCTCATAACTTGCGTTAACTCGGAATCATGCCGGAGTGATGCGTCTTGTGAGACGCGTCGCAAATTGGCGGTTACATTACATTTGTCCAGCTTTTGGCAGTTTTGTCACATGGCAGGCCGTTGCCATGCACTCTTATCCTGTAAACAGAAAACCGTACCGGGAGAAAGGCAATGGCCCTGATTGTAGAATTTATTTGTGAGCTACCTAACGGCGTACATGCACGTCCGGCAAGCCACGTTGAAACGCTGTGTAATACTTTTTCATCACAAATTGAGTGGCATAACCTGCGCACCGATCGCAAAGGCAACGCCAAAAGCGCCCTGGCGCTGATTGGCACCGACACGCTGGTGGGCGATAACTGCCAGTTACTGATTTCCGGGGCAGACGAACAGGAAGCGCACCAGCGTTTAAGCCAATGGCTGCGCGATGAATTTCCCCACTGTGACGCGCCACTGGCGGAAGTTAAATCTGACGAACTGGAGCCGTTGCCGGTTTCACTGACCAACCTGAATCCGCGAATTATCCGCGCCCGCACCGTATGCAGCGGTAGCGCAGGTGGCATTCTGACGCCGATCTCTTCTTTAGATCTCAACGCGCTGGGTAATCTTCCCGCAGCCAAAGACGTTGACGCCGAGCAATCCGCGCTGGAAAACGGCCTGACGCTGGTGATGAAAAACATTGAGTTTCGTCTGCTGGATAGCGACGGCGCCACCAGCGCGATTCTGGAGGCACACCGCTCACTGGCAGGTGACACTTCGCTGCGTCAACACCTACTGGCAGGCGTCAGCGAGGGATTAAGCTGCGCCGAAGCGATTGTTGCCAGTGCGAATCACTTTTGCGAAGAGTTCGCCCGTTCCAGCAGCAGCTACCTGCAAGAGCGTGCCCTGGATGTGCGCGACGTCTGCTTCCAGTTACTCCAGCAAATTTACGGTGAACAACGCTTCCCGGCACCGGGCAAGCTGACGCAGCCTGCCATTTGTATGGCGGATGAACTGACCCCCAGCCAGTTCCTCGAACTGGATAAAAATCACCTCAAAGGTTTGTTACTCAAAAGCGGCGGCACCACGTCACATACGGTAATTCTTGCCCGTTCGTTCAACATTCCGACGCTGGTTGGCGTGGACATCGACACGCTTACTCCGTGGCAGCATCAAACGATTTATATCGACGGCAACGCCGGGGCGATTGTGGTCGAACCGACAGACGCGGTAGCGCGTTATTATCAACAAGAAGCCCGCGTACAGGACGCCCTGCGTGAGCAGCAACGTGTCTGGCTGACCCAGCAAGCCCGCACCGCTGACGGTATCCGCATTGAAATTGCCGCTAACATCGCCCACTCCGTGGAAGCGCAGGCCGCATTTGGCAATGGCGCGGAAGGTGTTGGCCTGTTCCGCACTGAAATGCTCTATATGGACCGCACCAGCGCACCGGGCGAAAGCGAGCTGTACAACATTTTTTGTCAGGCGCTGGAGTCCGCCAACGGGCGCAGCATTATTGTGCGTACCATGGACATTGGCGGCGACAAACCCGTTGATTATCTGAACATTCCCGCAGAAGCTAACCCGTTCCTCGGTTATCGCGCCGTGCGTATTTATGAAGAGTACGCCTCGCTGTTTACCACGCAGCTACGGTCTATCCTGCGCGCCTCTGCTCACGGCAGCCTGAAAATCATGATCCCGATGATCTCCTCAATGGAAGAGATCTTATGGGTGAAAGAAAAACTGGCAGAAGCTAAACAGCAACTGCGTAACGAACACATTCCGTTTGATGAGAAGATCCAGCTCGGCATCATGCTGGAAGTACCGTCGGTGATGTTCATCATCGATCAGTGCTGCGAAGAGATTGATTTCTTTAGTATTGGTAGTAATGACCTGACGCAATATCTGCTGGCAGTGGATCGCGATAACGCCAAAGTCACCCGTCACTACAACAGCCTGAATCCGGCATTCTTGCGGGCGCTCGATTACGCTGTGCAGGCGGTGCATCGCCAGGGCAAATGGATTGGTCTGTGCGGTGAACTGGGGGCGAAAGGTTCCGTGCTGCCGCTGCTGGTCGGTTTAGGGCTGGATGAACTCAGCATGAGCGCGCCGTCAATTCCGGCAGCAAAAGCGCGGATGGCGCAACTTGATAGCCGCGAATGCCGCCAGTTACTTAACCAGGCGATGGCCTGCCGTACTTCGCTGGAAGTGGAACACCTGCTGGCACAATTCCGCATGACACAACAGGACGCACCGCTGGTCACCGCTGAGTGCATCACGCTGGAAAGCGACTGGCGCAGCAAAGAAGAAGTGCTGAAAGGCATGACCGATAACCTGCTACTGGCAGGGCGCTGCCGCTATCCGCGTAAACTGGAAGCCGACTTGTGGGCGCGCGAGGCCGTTTTCTCTACCGGTCTGGGCTTTAGTTTCGCTATTCCGCACAGCAAATCGGAACATATTGAGCAGTCCACCATCAGCGTGGCGCGTCTGGCAGCACCGGTACGCTGGGGCGATGATGAAGCGCAATTCATCATTATGTTAACCCTGAACAAACACGCTGCGGGAGATCAGCATATGCGCATTTTCTCGCGCCTCGCTCGCCGCATCATGCACGAAGAATTCCGTAACGCGCTGGTTAACGCCGCCTCTGCCGACGCTATCGCCAGCCTGCTGCAACATGAACTGGAACTTTAAAAGGAAACATCATGGAACTGTATCTGGACACCGCTAACGTCGCAGAAGTTGAACGTCTGGCACGCATATTCCCGATTGCCGGGGTGACAACTAACCCGAGCATTATCGCTGCCAGCAAGGAGTCCATCTGGGAAGTGCTGCCGCGTCTGCAAAAAGCGATTGGTGATGAGGGCATTCTGTTTGCTCAGACCATGAGTCGTGACACGCAGGGTATGGTGGAAGAAGCGAAGCGTCTGCGCGACGCCATTCCGGGCATCGTGGTGAAAATCCCGGTAACCGCCGAAGGTCTGGCAGCAATTAAAATACTGAAAAAAGAAGGTATTACTACGCTTGGCACCGCAGTGTACAGCGCCGCACAAGGGTTATTAGCCGCGCTGGCAGGCGCCAAATACGTTGCTCCGTATGTTAACCGCGTAGACGCCCAGGGCGGTGACGGTATTCGCACGGTTCAGGAGTTGCAAGCATTGCTGGAAATGCACGCGCCAGAAAGCATGGTGCTGGCTGCCAGCTTTAAAACACCGCGTCAGGCGCTGGATTGTTTGCTGGCAGGATGTGAATCCATCACCCTGCCCTTAGATGTAGCGCAACAAATGCTCAACACGCCTGCGGTAGAGTCAGCTATAGAGAAGTTCGAACACGACTGGAATGCCGCATTTGGCACTACTCATCTCTAAAGGAGCAATTATGGACCGCATTATTCAATCACCGGGTAAATACATCCAGGGCGCAGATGTCATTAATCGTCTGGGCGAATACCTGAAGCCGCTGGCGGAACGCTGGTTAGTGGTGGGTGACAAATTTGTTTTAGGCTTTGCTCAATCCACTGTCGAGAAAAGCTTTAAAGATGCTGGACTGGTAGTAGAAATTGCGCCGTTTGGCGGTGAATGTTCGCAAAATGAGATCGACCGTCTGCGCGGCATTGCGGAGACTGCGCAGTGTGGCGCAATTCTCGGTATCGGTGGCGGAAAAACTCTCGATACCGCCAAAGCACTGGCACATTTCATGGGTGTTCCGGTAGCGATCGCACCGACTATCGCCTCTACCGACGCACCGTGCAGCGCATTGTCTGTTATCTACACCGATGATGGTGAGTTTGACCGCTATCTGCTGCTGCCGAACAACCCGGAACGCGTCATTGTCGACACCAAAATCGTTGCTGGCGCACCTGCACGTCTGTTAGCGGCGGGTATCGGTGATGCGCTGGCAACCTGGTTTGAAGCACGTGCCTGCTCTCGCAGTGGCGCGACCACCATGGCGGGCGGCAAGTGCACCCAGGCCGCGCTGGCGCTGGCTGAACTGTGCTACAACACCCTGCTGGAAGAAGGCGAAAAAGCGATGCTCGCCGCCGAACAGCATGTGGTGACTCCGGCGCTGGAGCGCGTGATTGAAGCGAACACCTATTTGAGCGGCGTGGGCTTTGAAAGCGGTGGTCTGGCGGCGGCGCACGCGGTGCATAACGGCCTGACCGCTATCCCGGACGCGCATCACTATTATCACGGCGAAAAAGTGGCGTTTGGTACGCTGACACAGCTGGTGCTGGAAAACGCGCCGGTTGAGGAAATCGAAACCGTCGCGGCGCTGTGTCATGCCGTTGGTCTGCCAATTACCCTGGCGCAACTGGATATTAAAGAAGATATCCCTGCGAAAATGCGGATTGTAGCGGAAGCATCTTGTGCTGAAGGTGAAACTATTCACAACATGCCAGGCGGCGCAACGCCAGATCAGGTTTACGCCGCACTGCTGGTAGCCGACCAGTACGGTCAGCGTTTCCTGCAAGAGTGGGAATAACCTATGCCAAACTCCCGGCTTGTCCGGGAGTTTGAGATTGCAGGCAAAGTGGGCACGGTATTCCCCCTTGCCGGGGTCGCGCCGGAGCTGGTTTGTTCCCCTCACCCTAACCCTCTCCCCAAAGGGGCGAGGGGACCGTCCGGGCACGTTTTATACATTGTCGCCCGTCTGAAACACCTGCGTTGTCCGGGTGTTGGAAATTGCTGCCAAACTGGCTCATTCGTCACTGAGGGCACGGTTTTCCCCCTCGCCCTTTCAGGGA
>NZ_JABWNC020000036.1:0-23927 GCF_013368855.2 Escherichia sp. 93.0816
CACCAGTATCACCAACCTGGCTGATACAGTGACTAACCTTGGTGCGGATGCACTGTCATGGGATGACGACTCAGGTGCATTCACCGCCAAACACGGCACCGATGCCACAAGCAAAATCACTAACGTCACTGCTGGGACAGTATCGTCTACCAGTACCGACGCTGTTAACGGTGGGCAACTCTATAGCTTAAGTGATTCACTGGCAGACTATTTTGGCGGTAACGCCTCGGTTGATGAAAACGGTGTATTTACTGGCCCGTCGTACACTATCGGTAACACCAGCTACGATAACGTAGGTGATGCTCTGACGGCGATTAACACATCATTTAGCACTTCACTGGGCGACGCTCTGCTGTGGGATGAAACTGCAAGTGCATTCAGCGCCGGTCACGGTGGCAATGCCAGCAAAATTACCAATGTCGCAAACGGCGCCGTTTCTGAAACCAGCACCGATGCCATCAATGGTGGACAACTCTACGGTGTGAGCAACTCTGTTGTTGATGCTCTGGGCGGTGGTGCCACAGTAAATGCTGACGGTAGCATCAGTGCGCCGACGTACTCCATTGCCAACACCGATTACAATAACGTCGGTGATGCTCTGGACGCGATCGACTCAACCCTGGATGATGCACTGCTCTGGGACGCAACCGCCGGTGAAGATGGTGCGTTCAGCGCCAGCCGCGACGGCAAAGCCAGCATTATCACTAACGTTGCCGATGGTAATATTGGTGAAGACAGCACTGACGCGGTCAATGGTTCACAACTGTTTGCCACACAAACGTTGATCACCCAGAACTCTCAGCTCATTAACCAGATTGCCGGTAATACTGACGCAACGTACATCGAAGAGAACGGTGCGGGTCTGAACTATGCGCGTACTAATGACGCTGGCTTAACCTTTATGGATGCGAGCGCATCGGGTTCTGGTGCTACGGCAGTGGGTTATAACGCTATCGCTTCCGGCGAAAGCAGTGTCGCGATTGGTCAGAACAGTAGCAGCACCGTTGATACCGGTATTGCGCTGGGTAGCAGTTCTGTTTCCAGCCGTGTGATTGCCAAAAACTCTCGTGCCACCAGCGTAACCGAAGAAGGCGTTGTGATTGGTTACGACACCACTGACGGCGAACTGCTTGGCGCATTGTCGATTGGTGATGATGGCAAATATCGTCAAATTATCAACGTCGCCGATGGCTCCGAAGCCCATGACGCTGTGACCGTTCGCCAGTTGCAAAATGCCATTGGTGCGGTCGCCACTACGCCGTCCAAATACTTCCACGCAAATTCAACGGAAGGAGATTCACTGGCGGTCGGTGAAGACTCGCTGGCAATGGGTGCGAAAACTATTGTTAATGGTAATGCAGGTATTGGTATCGGCCTGAACACTCTGGTTCTGGCAGATGCGATCAACGGTATTGCTATCGGTAGCAACGCAAGTGCCAACCATGCAAACAGTATTGCGATGGGTAATGGTTCTCAGACTACCCGTGGCGCTCAGACTGGCTACACCGCCTACAACATGGACGCACCGCAGAACTCTGTGGGTGAGTTCTCTGTCGGCAGCGAAGATGGTCAACGTCAGATCACTAATGTCGCGGCGGGTTCGGCAGATACCGATGCCGTTAACGTTGGTCAATTGAAAGTAACGGACGCGCAGGTTTCCCAGAATACCCAGAGCATTACTAACCTGAACAATCAGGTGACGAATCTGGATACTCGCGTTACCAATATCGAAAATGGCATTGGCGATATCGTAAGCACCGGTAGCACCAAGTACTTCAAGACCAACACCGATGGCGTAGATGCTAACGCGCAGGGTAAAGATAGTGTCGCGATTGGCTCTGGCTCTATTGCTGCCGCTGATAACAGCGTCGCGCTGGGCACTGGCTCTGTGGCAAACGAAGAAAATACGATCTCCGTAGGTTCTTCCACTAACCAACGCCGTATCACCAACGTTGCCGCTGGTAAAAATGCTACCGACGCGGTTAACGTTGCGCAGTTGAAGTCTTCTGAAGCAGGCGGTGTGCGTTACGACACCAAAGCTGATGGTTCCATCGACTACAGCAACATCACTCTCGGTGGTGGCAACGGCGGTACAACTCGCATCAGCAACGTTTCCGCTGGCGTTAACAACAACGACGCGGTGAACTACGCACAGTTGAAGCAAAGCGTGCAGGAAACGAAGCAATACACCGATCAGCGCATGGTTGAGATGGATAACAAGCTGTCTAAAACCGAAAGTAAGTTGAGCGGTGGTATCGCTTCTGCAATGGCAATGACCGGTCTGCCGCAGGCTTACGCGCCGGGTGCCAGCATGGCCTCCATTGGTGGCGGTACTTACAACGGTGAATCGGCAGTTGCTTTAGGTGTGTCGATGGTGAGCGCCAATGGTCGTTGGGTCTACAAATTACAAGGTAGTACCAATAGCCAGGGTGAATACTCCGCCGCACTCGGTGCCGGTATTCAGTGGTAATGACCCATTAAGTTAGTGTGACGAAGGGCAATTCTCTGAGGAGGGTTGCCCTTTTTTTGTTTGAAAATTGCACAGATTGTGACTTCGGCTTTTTAACATTAGCTTGAGGCTGTATGCGCGCTGATCCCCTCACCTCGGCCTTCTCCCCTGAGGGCGAGGGGGAAAAACGTGCTGCATTTGATACCGTGCATAATGGTTTTCTTGCATTGCTGAAGGACGCGCTCCATCTAACACTGAGCACAATCAGTCCCCTCAGCCCTTTGGGAAGAGGGTTAGGGTGAGGAGCACAAGCCAGCTCCGCAGCAAATTTTTCTCCCCCACAATAATTGGCCCTACCAATTCTTCGCTTATCTGACCACTGGTTCACAGTTCCCTAATTAAAACTCACATTAACGTTGCCAATGCATAACATTTAGTTAACCATTCATTGTCATTATCCCTACACAACAAAATTGGCAGTGCCACTTTTACACAACGTGTGACAAGCAGATGAGCAACAGACTCATCACACGATGTGCGTGGCCTCCAGGAGACCTGCAATGAATCTCTGGCAACAAAACTACGATCCCGCCGGGAATATCTGGCTTTCCAGCCTGATAGCATCGCTTCCCATCCTGTTTTTTTTCTTTGCGCTGATTAAGCTCAAACTAAAAGGCTATGTCGCCGCCACATGGACAGTCGCTATCGCTCTGACCGTCGCGCTATTGTTCTACAAAATGCCGGTAGCCAATGCGCTGGCCTCAGTGGTTTATGGCTTCTTCTACGGCCTGTGGCCCATCGCGTGGATCATTATTGCGGCGGTGTTCGTCTATAAGATCTCGGTGAAAACCGGACAGTTTGACATCATCCGCTCATCTATTCTTTCAATAACCCCTGACCAGCGCCTGCAAATGCTGATCGTCGGTTTCTGTTTCGGCGCATTTCTCGAAGGTGCCGCAGGCTTTGGCGCACCGGTAGCAATCACCGCCGCATTGCTGGTCGGGCTGGGCTTTAAACCGCTATACGCCGCCGGGCTGTGCCTGATTGTTAACACCGCGCCAGTGGCATTTGGCGCGATGGGCATTCCGATTCTGGTTGCCGGACAGGTGACAGGCATCGACAGCTTTGAGATTGGCCAGATGGTGGGACGTCAGCTACCGTTTATGACCATTATCGTGCTGTTCTGGATCATGGCGATTATGGACGGCTGGCGCGGTATCAAAGAGACGTGGCCTGCGGTCGTGGTTGCGGGCGGCTCGTTTGCCATCGCACAGTACCTCAGCTCTAACTTTATTGGGCCAGAACTGCCGGACATTATCTCTTCGCTGGTATCGCTGCTCTGCCTGACACTGTTCCTCAAACGTTGGCAGCCGGTGCGCGTTTTCCGCTTCGGCGATCTGGGTGCATCGCAAGTTGATATGACGCTGGCTCACACCGGTTATACGGCGGGTCAGGTGTTGCGTGCCTGGACACCGTTCCTGTTCCTGACCGCCACCGTAACGCTGTGGAGTATTCCGCCGTTTAAAGCCCTGTTCGCTTCGGGTGGCGCGCTGTATGAGTGGGTGATCAACATTCCGGTGCCGTATCTCGACAAACTGGTTGCCCGTATGCCGCCGGTGGTCAGCGAAGCCACTGCCTACGCCGCCGTGTTTAAGTTTGACTGGTTCTCTGCCACCGGCACCGCCATTCTGTTTGCTGCGCTGCTCTCTATCGTCTGGCTGAAGATGAAACCCTCTGACGCCATCAGCACTTTCGGCAGCACACTGAAAGAACTGGCGCTCCCCATCTACTCCATCGGCATGGTGCTGGCGTTCGCCTTTATCTCAAACTATTCCGGGCTGTCGTCAACGCTGGCGCTGGCACTGGCGCATACCGGTCATGCATTCACCTTCTTCTCGCCGTTCCTCGGCTGGCTGGGGGTATTCCTGACCGGGTCGGATACGTCATCTAACGCCCTGTTTGCCGCGCTGCAAGCCACCGCAGCACAACAAATTGGCGTCTCTGATCTGTTGCTGGTTGCTGCCAACACCACCGGCGGCGTCACCGGCAAGATGATCTCTCCGCAGTCCATCGCCATTGCCTGTGCGGCGGTAGGACTCGTGGGCAAAGAGTCAGATCTGTTCCGCTTTACTGTCAAACACAGCCTGATCTTCACCTGTATGGTGGGCGTGATGACCACGCTTCAGGCCTACGTCTTAACGTGGATGATTCCGTAATGATGGTTATACCCAGACGCCTGTCAGACGAGGTAGCTTCCCGTGTGCGGGCGCTGATTGATGAACAAAATCTGGAACCGGGCATGAAATTGCCCGCTGAACGCCAACTGGCGATGCAGCTCGGCGTGTCGCGCAATTCCCTGCGCGAGGCGCTGGCAAAGCTGGTGAGTGAAGGTGTGCTGCTTAGTCGTCGCGGTGGCGGGACGTTTATCCGCTGGCGCCATGACGCGTGGTCGGAGCAAAACATCGTCCAGCCGCTGAAAACGCTGATGGCTGATGATCCGGATTACAGCTTCGATATTCTGGAAGCCCGCTACGCCATTGAGGCCAGCACCGCCTGGCACGCAGCAATGCGCGCCACACAAGCCGATAAAGAAAAGATACAGCTATGCTTTGAAGCGACGCTGAGTGAAGACCCGGATCTCGCCTCGCAAGCGGACGTTCGTTTTCATCTGGCAATTGCCGAAGCCTCACATAACATCGTGCTGCTGCAAACCATGCGCGGTTTCTTTGATGTCCTGCAATCTTCAGTGATGCAAAGTCGTCAGCGGATGTATCTGGTGCCGCCCGTTTTTTCGCAACTGACTGAACAGCATCAGGCGGTCATTAACGCCATTTTTGCCGGTGATGCCGACGGTGCGCGTAAAGCAATGATGGCGCACCTCAGCTTTGTCCACACCACCATGAAACGATTCGATGAAGATCAGGCTCGCCGTGCACGCATTACCCGCCTGCCCGGTGAGCATAATGAGCATTCGAGGGAGAAAAACGCATGATTATTTCCGCAGCCAGCGATTATCGCGCCGCAGCGCAACGCATTCTGCCGCCGTTCCTGTTCCACTATATGGATGGTGGTGCATATTCTGAATACACACTGCGCCGCAACGTGGAGGATTTGTCAGAAGTGGCGCTGCGCCAACGCATTCTGAAAAACATGTCCGACTTAAGCCTGGAAACGACGCTGTTTAATGAAAAGCTGTCGATGCCGGTGGCGCTGGCTCCGGTGGGTTTGTGCGGCATGTATGCGCGTCGCGGTGAAGTTCAGGCTGCCAAAGCGGCTGATGCTCACGGCATTCCGTTTACTCTCTCAACGGTTTCAGTTTGCCCGATTGAAGAAGTCGCTCCAGCCATTAAACGCCCGATGTGGTTCCAGCTTTATGTGCTGCGCGATCGCGGCTTTATGCGTAACGCGCTGGAACGGGCAAAAGCGGCGGGTTGCTCGACCCTGGTTTTCACCGTGGATATGCCGACGCCGGGCGCACGTTATCGTGACGCACACTCTGGTATGAGCGGCCCGAATGCCGCAATGCGCCGCTACTTGCAAGCGGTGACGCATCCGCAATGGGCGTGGGATGTCGGCCTGAACGGTCGTCCGCATGATTTAGGTAATATTTCGGCCTATCTCGGCAAACCGACCGGACTGGAAGATTACATCGGCTGGCTGGGAAATAACTTCGATCCGTCCATCTCATGGAAAGACCTTGAGTGGATCCGCGATTTCTGGGATGGCCCGATGGTGATCAAAGGGATCCTCGATCCGGAAGATGCGCGTGATGCAGTACGTTTTGGCGCTGACGGGATTGTGGTTTCTAACCACGGTGGCCGCCAGCTGGATGGTGTGCTCTCTTCTGCCCGTGCGCTGCCTGCGATTGCGGATGCGGTGAAAGGCGATATCGCCATTCTGGCAGATAGCGGCATTCGTAACGGGCTTGACGTGGTGCGTATGATCGCGCTCGGTGCCGATACCGTACTGCTGGGTCGTGCTTTCCTGTATGCGCTGGCAACAGCGGGCCAGGCGGGCGTGGCGAACTTGCTGAACCTGATCGAGAAAGAGATGAAAGTGGCAATGACACTGACTGGCGCGAAATCGATCGGTGAAATTACGCAAGATTCGCTGGTGCAGGGGTTGGGTAAAGAGTTGCCGGCGGCATTGGCTCCGATGGCGAAAGGGAATGCAGCATAGTCATTTGCGCCCCCTCACCATAACCCTCTCCCTCAGGGAGAGGGAACCGATAGGCGCTGTCTATACTCCCTCACTCTGAAACGACACAGCACTCTTTTTCTCCCTCGCCCCTCCGGGGAGAGGGTCGGGGTGAGGGGAAAAGGCCGCACTAATCCCTAATTTTCTGCTATCCTGCCCCCGCACTAAGGGGGCAGTATGCTAAACATCGTACTTTACGAACCAGAAATTCCGCCAAACACTGGCAACATCATCCGGCTTTGCGCCAACACCGGCTTTCGCCTGCATATCATTGAACCGATGGGATTTGCCTGGGACGATAAGCGACTGCGCCGCGCGGGGCTGGACTATCACGAGTTTACTGCCGTTACGCGTCATCATGACTATCGCGCGTTCCTCGAAGCAGAAAATCCCCAGCGTCTGTTTGCCCTCACCACTAAAGGCACACCCGCCCATAGCGCCGTAAGCTATCAGGATGGTGACTATCTGATGTTCGGTCCGGAAACACGCGGTCTGCCAGCGAGCATTCTTGATGCCCTGCCCGCTGAACAAAAAATTCGGATTCCGATGGTGCCGGACAGCCGCAGCATGAACCTGTCCAATGCGGTGTCGGTCGTGGTGTATGAAGCCTGGCGGCAGTTGGGGTATCCAGGAGCTGTATTACGCCAGGCCGGATAAGATGCGGTTAGCATCGCATCCGGCACGAGCACAGGACGTTAAATCCCATCCCCATACTCAAACGTATGGTGAATGCCGTTGAAATGCTGATCCATATCCATTGACGGTTTATCGCTGTCTGGTTTACCGACAATACGCGCCGGAACGCCAGCAGCGGTGGTATGCGGCGGCACTGGTTGCAGCACTACAGAGCCCGCGCCAATCTTCGCGCCGCGCCCGACTTCAATATTGCCAAGAATTTTCGCGCCCGCGCCAATCATCACACCTTCACGAATTTTCGGGTGACGGTCACCACCAGATTTACCCGTACCGCCAAGCGTCACAGATTGCAGAATCGATACGTCGTTTTCAATCACCGCCGTTTCACCAACGACGATGCCTGTCGCGTGGTCAAGCATGATACCGCGACCAATTTTTGCTGCCGGGTGAATATCAACCTGGAACGTCACAGAAACCTGGTTTTGCAGAAAGATTGCCAGTGCGCGACGCCCCTGATTCCACAACCAGTGACCGATGCGATAGGCCTGCAAGGCATGAAAACCCTTCAGGTATAACAACGGGGTTGAATATTTATCGACTGCCGGGTCGCGGGTACGCACCGCCTGAATATCACAGGCCGCAGAGGCGATCATTTCCGGGTCAGCGGCGTAGGCTTCTTCCACCACTTCACGGATAGCAATAGCAGGCATAATTGGCGATGACAGCTTGTTCGCCAGCATGTAGCTCAGTGCACTGCCAAGGTTTTCGTGCTTGAGTAGCGTCGCGTGGTAAAAACTGGCCAGCATTGGCTCACAGTCCGCCAGCGTTCTGGCTTCCGCTTTAATATTGTTCCAGACAATTTCCAGTTCTTCACACGACATTGCTTACTCCACACGATGAGATAATGACCGGCTCGTTCTGCGCGAGCCGGGTCATAGCGGTAACAAAGGTTCCCTGGGTTTAGTGGCTACTGCGCTCGTCCTTGCGTGCACGACCTAATAAAGTCAATGCTGCCTCGCGCGCGTTTTTTCCGCAATATAATACTTGATAAATTTCCTCGGTTATTGGCATTTCAACGCCGAAGCGATGCGCCAGTTCGCGGACTTCTTTCGTATTGCGGTAGCCTTCAACCACCTGACCAATCTTCTCCTGCGCGCTTTGTACATCCATGCCCTGACCGAGCATCATGCCAAAACGGCGGTTACGCGACTGGTTGTCGGTACAGGTAAGCACCAGATCGCCCAGACCTGCCATGCCCATAAAGGTGGCAGGATCGGCGCCCAGCGCCGTGCCCAGACGCGACATTTCAGCCAGACCACGGGTGATCAGCGCCGTTCGCGCATTCGCCCCGAAGCCGATACCGTCGGACATGCCGGCACCAATCGCAATGACGTTTTTCACCGCGCCGCCAAGCTGGACACCAATGAAATCCGGGTTACTGTAAACACGGAAACTTTTGCCACAGTGCAACAGTTGCTGGAGGTCATCAGCAAAGGTTTGATCGGTAGAGGCCAGCGAAATTGCCGTTGGTAAACCTGCCGCCAGTTCTTTCGCAAAAGTTGGGCCAGAGATAACCGCCAGTGGAATTTGATCGCCTAACGCCTCGCGCGCTACGTCCTGTAACAGACGTCCGGTTTCCGCTTCCAGTCCTTTTGTCGCCCACACCAGGCGCGCATCAGGGCGCATCAGCGGTTTAATCTGGCGCAGCACTTCACCAAAGACATGGCTGGGTACGACGACGAGAATATTACGGCTGGCTGCCAGTGCGGTGGCGAGATCGCTTTCAAGGTGAAGCGTATCGGGAAAAGGCACATCGGGGAGAAACGCGGCGTTACAGCGGTCGCGTTCAAGCGTCGCGATATGTTCAGGGTCATGACCCCAGAGGACAACCTCGTGGCCATTTCTTGCCAGGGTGATGGCAAGAGCGGTGCCGTACGAGCCGGCACCGATCACAGTCATTGAAGCATTACGTTGGTTCATCAGGCATCCTGATGTTCTTCAGTACCTTCGCCAGCCTGCTGCTGTAAATAGTTCATGAACAGCGCATCGAAGTTAACCGGCGCAAGGTTCAGTTGCGGGAACGTACCGCGAGATACCATGCTGGTGATGCACTCACGAGCATACGGGAACAGAATGTTCGGGCAGTATGCGCCCAGGCAATGTGCCATCTGGGTGCCTTCGATACCCGCGATGGAGAAAATACCGCACTGTTGAACTTCGCACAGGAACGCAGTTTCTTCACCCAGGGATGCCGTTACGGTAACACGCAGTACCACTTCGTAAACGTCATCTGCCAGTTGAGAAGATGCCGTATCCAGATCAAGTTTAACTTCTGGCTGCCAATCTTTCTGGAAAACGTGCGGCGCGTTCGGCGCTTCGAAAGAAATATCCTTGGTATAAATACGCTGGATCTGGAAGGTCATTTCGGTGTTGTTTTGTTCTGACATGTGTAGAAAACCCTTAAGTGTTGTCCTTAAATACTGCGCAGTGTAATGCCAACGTTAATACGTTATTTCAGCAGGGGATCCAGTCCACCACGTGCATCCAATGCATACAAGTCGTCACAGCCGCCAATGTGCTGTGCGTCAATAAAAATCTGCGGAACCGTGGTGCGACCACTGCGTTTGATCATCTCTTCACGCTTAGCGGCGTTGCCATCAATCGGTAGCTCCTGAAAACTCACGCCCTTGCTGCTCAGCAGTGCTTTCGCACGATGGCAATACGGGCAGGTTTCTTTGGTATAAATTTCAACATTGGCCATAACTTAGCTCCTGTTTTTTTACCTGTAGTTTTATGTTGCAGGGTAGCGACAAATAGTGTGTCCCCAGAAGCTTATATCAATAAGTCGCTGGGGGTCTAATTACAGCTAACTGCCTGCGGCATGAAAGATGACAGGTAAATTATTTGCCGCGCACCAGAGGCAAGTTTTCGCCAGCCCAGCCAGCGACGCCTTCTTTCAACACGAATACTTGCGCAAAACCTGCTTTCGTCAGCGCGTTTGCAGGCTCCTGGCACTGCATACCAGAACCGTCTACCACGATAACCGGTTTGTCTTTGTGCTTCTCAAGTTCACCAACATTGTTGGCTTTGATTTCGCTCGGCAACAGATTGATAGAACCTGCGATATGGCCTTTACGGAAGTCATCACGCTGACGTAAATCCACAACCACTGCGTCTTCTTTGTTGATCAGACGCGTAGCTTCACCACGAGTAATTACCTTCACTTTCGAGGTCAGGCTCTTAAACGTAGTAACAAGAACCGCCACCAGTAACGCGATCCAGGCGATACTCAGTATGGGATGACGGCCAACAAATTGCATAATTTCTTGCATGGGGGGTAATAACTCCCGACGTAGTGATTAAAAACCAGGGAAGGAGTATACCTGCGCGTTGCGGCAAATACAGCCAGCGCGTGCACTGGAATGCAATTTTGCGGCACGCTACGAAAAAAAATCGCAAATCTGGCATCAGCTTGCCGCGAGCGGTCGTATATTTTGATCTTCAGAGGCTATTTTATCGATTCAGCTGTAGTAAAATTACGCAAATTTTGACTCTTGAGTATGAGGTTGTCGCAATGTCGGTTTCTAAAAAACCTATGGTACTGGTGATTCTGGATGGCTATGGCTATCGCGAAGAACAGCAGGATAACGCCATTTTTAGTGCTAAAACCCCGGTAATGGATGCACTGTGGGCCAATCGTCCGCATACCCTGATCGACGCTTCCGGTCTGGAAGTCGGTCTGCCTGACCGTCAGATGGGTAACTCCGAAGTAGGTCACGTTAACCTGGGTGCCGGCCGCATCGTGTATCAGGACCTGACTCGTCTGGACGTTGAAATCAAAGATCGCGCTTTCTTCGCCAACCCGACGCTGACTGGCGCGGTAGATAAAGCGAAGAACGCGGGCAAAGCGGTACACATCATGGGTCTGCTCTCCGCAGGCGGTGTACACAGCCACGAAGATCACATCATGGCAATGGTAGAGCTGGCAGCTGAACGTGGCGCAGAGAAAATCTACCTGCACGCATTCCTTGACGGTCGTGACACCCCGCCGCGCAGTGCTGAATCCTCGCTGAAAAAATTCGAAGAGAAATTTGCCGCGCTGGGTAAAGGCCGCGTAGCGTCCATCATTGGTCGTTACTACGCGATGGATCGCGATAACCGTTGGGATCGCGTTGAAAAAGCTTATGACCTGCTGACTCTGGCGCAGGGTGAGTTTCAGGCTGATACCGCCGTTGCTGGTTTGCAGGCCGCTTATGCTCGCGACGAAAACGACGAGTTCGTGAAAGCGACCGTTATTCGTGCTGAAGGCCAGCCAGATGCAGCGATGGAAGACGGCGATGCGCTGATTTTCATGAACTTCCGCGCTGACCGCGCGCGTGAAATCACTCGTGCATTTGTAAACGCTGATTTCGACGGCTTCGCGCGTAAGAAAGTGGTTAACATCGATTTCGTGATGCTGACCGAATACGCCGCCGACATCAAAACCGCCGTTGCTTACCCGCCAGCCTCTCTGGTTAACACCTTCGGCGAGTGGATGGCGAAAAACGACAAAACTCAGCTGCGTATTTCCGAAACCGAAAAATATGCCCACGTCACTTTCTTCTTCAACGGTGGTGTAGAAGAGTCGTTCAAAGGCGAAGATCGCATTCTGATCAACTCGCCGAAAGTGGCTACTTACGATTTGCAGCCGGAAATGAGCTCCGCTGAACTGACCGAGAAACTGGTTGCGGCAATTAAGAGCGGCAAATACGACACCATCATCTGTAACTATCCGAACGGCGACATGGTAGGTCACACCGGGGTGATGGAAGCAGCAGTTAAAGCAGTTGAAGCACTGGATCACTGCGTGGCAGAAGTGACCAAAGCTGTTGAGTCCGTGGGTGGACAACTGCTGATCACCGCTGACCACGGTAACGCTGAACAGATGCGCGATCCGGCTACTGGTCAGGCTCACACGGCGCATACCAACCTGCCTGTTCCGCTGATTTACGTTGGCGATAAAAACGTGAAAGCAGTTGAAGGTGGCAAACTTTCTGACATCGCGCCGACCATGCTCTCTTTAATGGGTATGGAAATCCCGCAAGAGATGACTGGTAAGCCGCTGTTCATCGTGGAATAATCCCTCCCCATGAGGGGAAAGGCGATTAATACCATGACACGGGCCACGAAACCGCGCAGGTTTGCAGTCAGGCCCATCATTTACGCCAGCGTTCTTTGCGCTGGCGTATTGTTGTGCACTTTTTCTGCCCACGCGGATGACCGTGACCAACTCAAGTCTATTCAGGCTGATATCGCTGCCAAAGAGCGTGCGGTACGCCAACAACAGCAACAACGCTCAAGCCTGCTGGCACAATTGAAAAAGCAGGAAGAGGCGATCTCCGAAGCCACTCGTAAGCTGCGCGAAACGCAAAATACGCTCAATCAACTGAATAAACAGATTGATGAGATGAACGCCTCGATTGCCAAACTGGAACAGCAAAAAGCGGCTCAGGAACGCAGTCTCGCTGCGCAACTGGACGCTGCATTTCGCCAGGGTGAGCATACGGGTATACAGCTCATTCTCAGCGGTGAAGAAAGCCAGCGCGGTCAGCGTTTACAGGCTTATTTCGGCTATCTCAACCAGGCGCGACAAGAAACTATCGCCGAACTGAAGCAAACACGCGCAGAAGTCGCCATGCAGCGCGCCGAGCTGGAAGAGAAACAGAGCGAACAACAAACGCTGTTATACGAACAACGCGCTCAGCAGGCGAAGCTGACCCAGGCGCTGAACGAGCGTAAGAAGACGCTGGCAGGGCTGGAGTCTTCCATTCAACAAGGTCAGCAGCAGCTAAGTGAACTGCGCGCCAACGAATCTCGTCTGCGTAATAGCATTGCTCGTGCAGAAGCGGCAGCGAAAGCGCGTGCTGAACGAGAAGCGCGTGAAGCCCAGGCTGTTCGCGACCGCCAGAAAGAAGCGACGCGCAAAGGCACCACCTACAAACCGACTGAAAGCGAAAAATCGCTGATGTCCCGAACCGGTGGTCTGGGTGCGCCGCGTGGTCAGGCATTCTGGCCTGTTCGCGGGCCGACGCTGCACCGCTATGGCGAACAGCTACAGGGCGAACTGCGCTGGAAAGGGATGGTTATTGGTGCCTCTGAAGGTACTGAAGTTAAAGCGATTGCCGACGGTCGGGTGATTCTGGCTGACTGGCTGCAAGGCTACGGCCTGGTGGTGGTGGTTGAGCACGGTAAAGGCGATATGAGCCTTTATGGCTATAATCAGAGCGCACTGGTGAGCGTTGGTTCGCAGGTTCGCGCGGGTCAGCCAATTGCACTGGTGGGCAGCAGTGGCGGTCAGGGTCGGCCTTCACTCTATTTCGAAATTCGCCGCCAGGGTCAGGCGGTCAATCCACAGCCGTGGTTGGGAAGATAAGTTTTGTTTCCATTTCGTCGTAACGTTCTTGCATTTGCCGCTCTGTTGGCTCTCTCCTCCCCTGTACTTGCTGGCAAACTTGCCATCGTCATTGATGATTTTGGTTATCGCCCGCACAACGAAAACCAGGTGCTGGCGATGCCCTCCGCTATCTCTGTCGCCGTGTTACCTGACTCACCACACGCCAGAGAGATGGCGACCAAAGCGCATAACAGCGGTCACGAAGTGTTAATCCATTTGCCGATGGCGCCGTTGAGTAAACAGCCGCTGGAGAAAAATACGCTGCGCCCGGAGATGAGCAGCGACGAGATTGAGCGCATTATTCGCAGCGCGGTCAATAACGTGCCCTATGCCGTGGGGATCAACAACCACATGGGCAGCAAGATGACCTCTAACCTTTTTGGTATGCAGAAAGTGATGCAGGCGCTGGCTCGTTACAATCTTTACTTCCTCGACAGTGTGACTATCGGTAATACCCAGGCGATGCGCGCCGCACAAGGTACTGGCGTAAAAGTCATCAAACGGAAAGTGTTTCTCGATGATTCCCAGAACGAAGCGGACATCCGTATGCAGTTCAATCGCGCAATTGACCTGGCGCGTCGCAACGGTTCAACCATCGCCATTGGTCATCCTCACCCTTCAACAGTTCGCGTATTGCAACAGATGGTTTATAACCTGCCGCCAGACATTACGCTGGTGAAAGCCAGCAGCTTGCTGAATGAACCGCAGATCGATACGTCTACACCGCCGAAGAACACTGTGCCCGACGCACCGCGTAATCCGTTCCGTGGAGTGAAGCTTTGTAAACCGAAGAAACCGCTCGAACCGGTTTATGCTAATCGCTTCTTTGAAGTATTAAGCGAAAGCATCAGCCAGAGCACGCTGATCGTTTACTTCCAGCATCAGTGGCAGGGCTGGGGCAAACAGCCCGAAGCGGCGAAGTTTAACGCTAGCGCAAATTAAAGGCGCTGCGCGTAATGCGATGGTGCGACCGTGTTTTGTCGCGCCATTGCCATAAGCGGAAAGACCACAGTAATGCCTGATAACCCACCTTTACGCTGCGGACATTAGTAATCAGACGCTTATACATGCCGGAAGTAAATATCTCGGCAATCATCCGCTGGCGGGTAATAATATCCGGTTCTTTGCGCACCGCATGGCAAACGCGTAATGCTTCGTAAGTTATTTGTTGATGAAATTCCGGATAAATCGTAATTTTGTCGGCATAATTTCTATTTAATTTCTCCAGCAGGCGGGTAATTTTAATATAGTGCCGTTGATAATTAAGATTTTTATTCCCTTGTCGATTCAACCGACTCACTGACGTATTATGCAGATAATATTTATATAACGATTGCTCGGTATATCGCGTACGCAGCGCGTTAAACATAAATTCTGTTGTCCAGACAATATCCTGATGATGTAATCCAGCAATAAATTTAATGTTATTTTTTACAATAACGTCGCGGCGATAAACGCCCATCCAGACAACATGAGTCCAGCGGCGAGAAGAAAGTCCCATCCGCAGCCAGTCCGGGCCGGTTAATACGCCGGTTGAGCGAAGGCGATCGGTGGGGATAGATTGCCAGGTTTCTCCCGTTTCACGAAAACACCAGTCAGCATTGCACTGCGCCACATCGAGATCGTCCTCTAACGCCATTGTCATCAGCGTTTCGTACATGGTGGGATAGACTTCATCATCAGCATCGACAAAAGCAACATATTTGCCCGTCGCTGCCTCGATCCCGCGATTACGCGCCACCGATGCGCCAGCATTCGCCTGATGCAACAAACGAACGTGAGGAAAGTTTTCTGCGTAATGCTTTGCTATTTCAACAGAATTATCCGTTGAACCATCGTTAATAATAATGATTTCCAGAGCAGTCCAGGTTTGCGCGATTAAAGATTCCATACAAGTGCGGAAATCATCGCCCGCATTATATAACGGGATAATAACACTGAGTTTATTGGTGCTGTTCATCATAAATTACCGACGGCCTCTGAAGTTACCCTAACGTTGTACAGGCTTTGTATTAAGAAACCATTAAGCCTGTGAGATATTATTTTTACAGGTGAGAGAGTCACTTCAGGCTAGAAAGTTGATGAGCGCAGCAATATAAGATAACAGCGCAATTACGATATCTTTATTACACTGACAGGATTTTACATATTTAACAGATTATCCTCAGGGAAAAGGGCTGGTATTTTGGACTTTCAGGTTGTTGACCAAAGTGCGCTTTGTTTATGCCTTACCCGGCCTACCAAATTGTGCAAATTTAATATATTGCAGGAACCGCGTAGCGCATCAGGCAATTTTGTGTTTGCCATCTGCTTCAAGGGCTGGAATACCAGCCCTTATTCGTGTTAATCCCAGCTCAGGATAACTTTCCCGGACTGACCTGAACGCATAGCGTCGAAGCCCTTCTGGAAATCCTCGATGGAGAAACGATGGGTAATGATTGGCGAGAGATCCAGACCAGACTGAATCAGCGCCGCCATCTTGTACCAGGTTTCAAACATCTCACGACCGTAAATGCCTTTAATGAACAAGCCCTTAAAGATCACTTTTGTCCAGTCTATCGACATGTCAGAAGGTGGAATACCCAGCATCGCAATACGGCCACCGTGGTTCATGGTGTCGAGCATGGTACGAAACGCTGGCGGCGCACCGGACATTTCCAGACCGACATCAAAGCCTTCGGTCATGCCTAGCTCCGCCATCACGTCATTGAGATTTTCTTTCGCGACGTTAACCGCGCGCGTGATACCCATTTTGCGCGCCAGTTCGAGACGATATTCATTAACGTCGGTGATAACCACATTACGCGCGCCGACATGTTTCGCCACCGCCGCCGCCATAATACCAATCGGGCCTGCACCAGAAACCAGAACATCTTCGCCCACTAAATCAAACGACAGTGCCGTGTGTACAGCATTTCCGAATGGATCGAAAATTGCGGCTAAGTCGTCGGAGATATTGTCGGGGATTTTGAAGGCGTTAAACGCCGGAATCACCAGATATTCGGCGAAGCAGCCCGGACGGTTAACGCCGACTCCGATCGTGTTGCGGCACAGATGGGTACGACCGCCACGGCAGTTTCGACAGTGACCACAAGTGATATGACCTTCGCCAGACACGCGATCGCCAATCTGGAAGCCTTTCACTTCCTGACCAATACCTACCACTTCACCGACATATTCATGGCCTACGACCATCGGCACCGGGATGGTTTTTTGCGACCACTCATCCCAGTTATAGATGTGAACGTCAGTCCCGCAGATGGCTGTTTTACGGATTTTAATCAGCAGATCGTTATGCCCGAGTTCCGGTTCAGGAACGTCGGTCATCCAGATGCCCTCTTCCGCTTTCAGTTTGGATAACGCTTTCATCTCACATCCTCACTCAGGCGATTACGCCCAGTTGTTTACCAATACGCGTGAACGCTTCTACCGCACGCGTAATTTGCTCAGGGGTATGCGCCGCAGACATCTGGGTTCGAATACGCGCCTGACCTTTCGGTACGACCGGATAGAAGAACCCGGTGACATAAATGCCCTCTTTTTGCAGCTCGCGGGCAAATTTCTGCGCCACTACCGCATCGCCAAGCATGACCGGAATAATGGCGTGATCCGCTCCCGCCAGGGTAAAGCCCGCCGCCGACATTTGCTCACGGAACTGACGCGCGTTAGCCCACAGGCGGTCACGCAGTTCGCTGCCCGCTTCGACCATCTCCAGCACTTTGATGGAGGCGGCGACAATGGCTGGTGCCAGCGAGTTAGAGAACAGGTACGGACGAGAACGCTGGCGCAGCCACTCAACCACTTCTTTGCGCGCCGCAGTGTAACCGCCGGAAGCACCACCTAAGGCTTTACCCAGCGTGCCGGTGATAATATCGACACGACCCATCACATCGCAGTATTCATGGGAACCACGACCGTTTTCACCGACAAAACCAACCGCGTGGGAGTCATCCACCATCACCAGCGCATCGTAAATATCTGCCAAATCGCAAACGCCTTTCAGGTTGGCAATCACGCCGTCCATCGAGAACACGCCGTCGGTGGCGATCAGCACATGACGCGCCCCGGCTTCACGCGCCTCTTTCAGGCACGCTTCCAGCTCCTGCATATTATTGTTGGCGTAACGATAGCGTTTGGCTTTGCACAGACGCACACCATCAATAATAGACGCGTGGTTCAGTGCGTCGGAGATAATGGCGTCTTCCGCGCCCAGTAGCGTTTCAAACAGGCCACCGTTGGCATCAAAACAGGAAGAGTAGAGAATCGCATCTTCCATACCCAGGAATGCCGCCAGTTTCTGCTCAAGCTCTTTATGGCTATCCTGAGTGCCGCAGATAAAACGTACTGAAGCCATGCCGAAACCATGAGAATCCATTCCCGCTTTTGCCGCCGCAATCAGCTCTGGGTGGTTCGCCAACCCAAGATAGTTATTGGCACAAAAGTTGATGACGTGGCTTCCATCAGCCACAGTGATGTCTGCTTGCTGCGCAGACGTGATAATGCGCTCTTCTTTAAACAACCCTTCCGCCCGTGCGGTTTCCAGGTCGTTGGTTAACTGCTGATAAAATTCTCCACGCATTGCGATTCTCCAGACAGGGCAAATTCCAGCACATATTACCCAAACTTATAGGTCGCGACGAGATGACGCGTTAACACTTCTGTAAAATTTAGAATAAATAACGCCCATCACTCTCACTTTCGGCGAATGGCTGAAGCCAACGTCGTGTAGTGATATGATAGAAGTATTCGTGTCTGAGATTGTCTCTGACTCCATAATTCGAAGGTTACAGTTATGATCATCGTTACCGGCGGCGCGGGCTTTATCGGCAGCAACATCGTTAAGGCCCTGAATGATAAAGGCATCACCGATATTCTGGTGGTGGACAACCTGAAAGACGGCACCAAGTTTGTGAACCTGGTGGATCTGAATATCGCGGACTATATGGATAAGGAAGACTTCCTGATCCAGATTATGGCTGGCGAAGAGTTCGGCGATGTCGAAGCGATTTTCCACGAAGGCGCGTGCTCATCCACCACCGAGTGGGATGGCAAGTATATGATGGATAACAACTATCAATACTCCAAAGAGCTGCTGCACTACTGTCTGGAGCGCGAAATTCCGTTCCTGTATGCATCTTCCGCAGCGACCTATGGCGGACGCACCTCCGACTTTATTGAATCCCGCGAATACGAAAAACCACTGAACGTCTACGGTTACTCAAAATTCCTGTTTGATGAATATGTTCGTCAAATTCTGCCAGAAGCGAACTCGCAGATTGTTGGCTTCCGTTATTTCAACGTTTATGGGCCGCGTGAAGGTCATAAAGGCAGCATGGCGAGCGTCGCTTTCCATCTCAACACCCAGCTTAACAACGGTGAATCACCGAAACTGTTCGAAGGTAGCGAGAACTTTAAACGCGACTTCGTCTACGTGGGCGACGTGGCAGATGTGAATCTGTGGTTCCTGGAAAATGGCGTTTCCGGCATCTTCAACCTCGGCACTGGTCGTGCGGAATCCTTCCAGGCAGTAGCGGATGCGGCGCTGGCTTACCACAAAAAAGGCCAGATCGAATACATTCCGTTCCCGGATAAACTGAAAGGCCGCTATCAGGCGTTTACTCAGGCGGATCTGACTAATCTGCGCGCGGCGGGTTACGACAAACCGTTCAAAACCGTTGCTGAAGGTGTAACGGAATATATGGCCTGGCTGAATCGCGACGCGTAACTATGAAGATTTTGGTGATAGGCCCGTCTTGGGTTGGCGACATGATGATGTCGCAAAG
The DNA here is from genome assembly GCF_013368855.2 of Escherichia sp. 93.0816. Classification (NCBI taxonomy): domain Bacteria; kingdom Pseudomonadati; phylum Pseudomonadota; class Gammaproteobacteria; order Enterobacterales; family Enterobacteriaceae; genus Escherichia; species Escherichia sp. 93.0816. Next base: position 19,499 of record NZ_JABWNC020000036.1, read on the forward strand.
TCTCTATCGCACGCTCCAGGCGCGCTATCCCCAGGCGATAATCGACGTGATGGCACCGGCGTGGTGCCGTCCGTTATTGTCGCGGATGCCGGAAGTTAACGAAGCTATCCCTATGCCCCTCGGTCACGGGGCGCTGGAGATCAGCGAACGCCGCAAGCTGGGACATAGCCTGCGCGAAAAACGTTACGACCGCGCCTACGTCTTACCCAACTCCTTTAAATCCGCATTAGTGCCTTTCTTCGCAGGGATTCCACATCGCACCGGCTGGCGCGGTGAAATGCGCTACGGTTTACTCAACGATGTGCGTGTGCTTGATAAAGAAGACTGGCCGCTAATGGTGGAACGCTATGTCGCGCTGGCCTATGACAAAGGTGTAATGCGTACCGCACAAGATCTACCAAAACCGTTGTTATGGCCGCAATTGCAGGTGAGCGAAGGTGAAAAATCGTATACCTGTAACCAATTTTCCCTCTCATCAGAACGTCCGATGATTGGCTTTTGCCCGGGCGCGGAGTTTGGCCCGGCAAAACGCTGGCCGCACTACCACTACGCAGAACTGGCAAAACAGCTAATTGATGAAGGTTATCAGGTGGTTCTGTTTGGTTCGGCGAAAGATCATGAGGCGGGCAATGAGATACTCGCTGCACTGAATACCGAGCAGCAGGCATGGTGTCGTAATCTGGCGGGAGAAACACAGCTTGATCAAGCCGTTATTCTGATTGCGGCCTGTAAAGCCATAGTCACCAACGATTCTGGTCTGATGCACGTCGCAGCAGCACTGAATCGTCCGCTGGTCGCACTGTATGGGCCAAGCAGCCCGGACTTTACGCCGCCGCTTTCTCATAAAGCGCGAGTAATTCGTCTGATTACAGGCTACCACAAAGTGCGTAAAGGCGATGCCGCAGAAGGGTATCACCAGAGTCTGATCGACATTACGCCACAGCGCGTGCTGGAAGAACTCAACGCACTGTTGTTACAAGAGGAAGCCTGACGGATGCGGGTTTTGATCGTTAAAACATCGTCGATGGGCGATGTCCTCCATACGCTGCCCGCGCTAACCGATGCACAGCAGGCAATCCCTGGAATAAAGTTTGATTGGGTGGTGGAAGAAGGCTTTGCACAGATCCCTTCCTGGCACGCCGCCGTTGAACGGGTTATTCCGGTAGCGATACGTCGCTGGCGTAAAGCGTGGTTTTCTGCCCCTATTAAAGCGGAGCGGAAAGCGTTTCGTGAAACGCTACAGGCAGAAAACTATGACGCGATTATTGATGCGCAAGGGCTGGTAAAAAGTGCCGCGCTGGTGACACGTCTGGCGCATGGTATTAAGCATGGAATGGACTGGCAAACCGCTCGCGAACCACTGGCAAGCCTGTTTTACAATCGCAAGCATCATATTGCAAAGCAGCAGCACGCCGTAGAGCGCACCCGTGAGCTGTTCGCCAAAAGCCTGGGTTACAGCAAACCACAGACTCAGGGCGACTATGCCATTGCGCAGCATTTCCTGGCTAACCTGCCGACGGATGCTGGCGAATATGCCGTATTTCTACATGCGACGACCCGTGATGATAAACACTGGCCGGAAGAACACTGGCGAGAATTAATTGGTTTACTGGCAGGTTCAGGGATTCGCATTAAACTTCCCTGGGGCGCGCCACATGAAGAAGCTCGGGCGAAAAGGCTGGCGGAAGGATTTGATTATGTCGACGTATTGCCGAAGATGAGTCTGGAAGGTGTTGCCAGCGTGCTGGCCGGGGCGAAATTCGTGGTTTCGGTGGATACGGGATTAAGCCATTTAACTGCGGCTCTGGATAAACCCAATATTACTGTATATGGACCGACCGATCCGGGATTAATTGGCGGATATGGGAAGAATCAGGTGGTTTGTAGGGCGCCGGGGAAAAGTTTAATTAATCTCAACGGTCAAGCAGTTTTGGAAAAATTATCATCATTATAAAGGTAAAACATGCCAACCTTCATTAAACTCCAATCATGGAAACCTTACGCTCTAAAATCATCTATAATTTTAGAGATTATGACTTATGTTTTATGTTTTGTCTTATTAATTATCGCCCTCGTCAATAACACTCTTAGTATAAAATTATTTAACGTTGCGGCTGTGGTAGGTTTATTGGCCCTAATTCTTAGAGGTAAGCAACTAAGTATTGACCGAAACACCCTTATTCTCCCATCATCTATATTCATCATAGGATTAGTTGATTTAGTTTGGTATTCACTATTTAAAGTTGATAATTCACCTTTTCGAGCAACTTATCATAATTATTTAAACACAGCAAAAATATTTCTATTTGGTACGATTTTTGTTTTCTTATCCTTGAATACCAGAATAAAATTGAAAAAAGATAGCATATTCTATATGCTTTATACTTTATCATTTATTATAGCAAGTTATGCAGCTTATATAAAGATGAAAACAAACTGGGAGAGAATATATTTTGAGATCGGGACTCCTACAGGTGCATCGTATTCTATAATGTTTATTGGAATACTAAGTTCAGTATCGGTATTATATACAAGAAATAAACATCCTTATTTATTCATATTAAATAGCTTGGCTAATTTCTATGCCCTTTTGTTAACACAGACAAGAGTAACGTTAATAGTTTATCCACTTATTTGTGTAATAATATTTGTTTTGTTTTATATTAAATATCCAAAAAAGATATTAACATCTGCTATAGTATTCATTGTACTTCTAACAGGCCTTATATATTCATTTTCTCAAACATTACAAAATAGATACGAAGAAGGAGTGAATGATTTAGTACATTATTCTAATAATAGTAATTCATCACTCGGTGCCAGAATAGCAATGTATGAAATGGGTATAGACATTTTCAAAGAATCTGCATTTACATTGAGATCAGCAGAAGCGCGTGCGCAAAAGATGCATTTATTTGTCTCTGAGCAAAGTCGCTTAGCTGGAGCATTAGAATTTACTAATATACATTTACATAATGAAATAATCGAAGCCGCGTCGTTAAAAGGGATCTTAGGAATAGTATCTGTATTATTCTTTTATATTGCATTATGCTTCACCGCTTATACTGAGAGAAATATAGGTCTTTTCGCATTAACTTTAGGTATTATTGGTATCGGTGTTAGTGATGTAATCATTTGGGCTAGAAGTATCCCAATTATAATAATTTCAGCACTGACGCTATTAATTATGATTAGAAAAGTAAAAGCCAACCGCATTAGATAATAGAATAAATAAAAAGTGGGAATCCCCACTTTTTATTTATCGGTGATTAACTTATTCAAGGATGAGAATAATATCTTTGAATCGATATCTTGTACCGTAAAAGTTGGAGAAATTATTTGTATCGCATTAGGATTATTTGGTCCCCAAATTAAGTGTGAGGGATAACTTTGACGACGCGCATTTGGATAAAGAGCAAGTGTAGGACGTTTATACGCTGATGCTATATGTACAAGAGCAGTATCAACAGATATAACATAATTACTAAACTTAGTAAGCGCCACTGTATAAATAAAATCTTTATATGGCAAAATTTCAATATCAGGTATAGATATTGTTTTTAGATCTTGATGTAAACCGGTAAATATAACTCTATAGTTCGGTAATTTACTTTTGATCAGTTGATATATAAAACATATCTGCTCTGATGTTAATCTACATATTTTCTTTGCCCCCAATGGATTTATAATTACGATTTTAGAGTCGCCAATAATATTTTTTATTTTATTTTCAACATCTACAGGTAAATGCAAGTCGTAGTCGGTGGAAAATTCACCCTCACCATAAATATGCTTCAGTATTTCTATTGCTCGTGTACTCATGTGTTCTTTTAAACATTCATCGTGGGGATGATAAAATGAATAGTAACGCTTATACCATTGATCGAAACCCAGAATGTAAGAATCTTTAAAACTTGATAATATTAAACTATGCTTAAATGAAGGCATAGTCTCAAAGGGGTCTAATACAATATCGAACTGTAAATTCCGCAGATGCTTACATAGACTAAGCATTTTAAAGGAACCCATTGATTCTTTAATACAGAACTCAAATATATTTTTATTATTAGAGAGAAACTCCACACCCTTTCTATTTGTAAGAACGGTTATTTTAACCCCTTTACTGTAAAGTTCACGATAAATCGAACTTAATACAATTAAATCACCGAGTTTGTTATTATCATGAATGATAAGGCATGATTTAACTTGCGCTGGTTCTGTAACTTGATGATTGATTTTCTTACGAAATAAAAAAGCAAGAAAATTAATCTTGATTTTGTTTATATAAAACCTTTTCTTTTTATGAAAAGTACCTAAACGCATTTTTATACCATATTATTTTAGTTTCAGGATGATTAATTAGCATAAGAATCAGTTGAAGCTTTATATTGTATTTTTTTTCTTGTCCTATCCTTTGATTCTTCTGTAC
>NZ_JABWNC020000037.1:0-21529 GCF_013368855.2 Escherichia sp. 93.0816
AAAACTGCATCAGGGAAAGCATTGCGCAGGGTCTGATGCTCATCAACAATCGGGGGGTCAGTAAGGGGCTGAAACGGGAAAGCCCCTCCCGAGGAAGGGGCCTTATAGAAGGAAAGGGTTATGATGAAGTTCGTCATCATACTGGTTGTGTTGTTACTGTTAAGTTTCCCGACTTACTAACAACTCATCAGAGGGGGGAGAAATCCTCCCTTACCCTTGTTCCTTTACTTTAGGTTGAAAAAACAACAGCGTCAATAGGCCTGCCAGGTGCGAAACGAGATCTGTGAACCGCTTTCCGGTTAGCCTTTTTTATCCTGTTGGATCTTCTTGATGATATTGGTCGTCGAGCAACCGTCTTCAAAGTTGAGCACCAGCACTTCACCGCCGTTGGCCCAGACTTCTTCACTCCCGGCGATCTCTTCCGGTTTATAGTCGCCGCCTTTCACCAGCAGATCTGGCAAGATGCCGGCGATCAGGCGCTGCGGCGTGTCTTCTTCAAACGACACCACCCAGTCGACCGCTTCCAGTGCGCCCAGCACAATCATACGCTGTTCGAGCGGGTTAACCGGACGAGAATCCCCTTTCAGTCGTTTGGTGGAAGCATCGCTGTTCACTGCGACAATCAGACGGTCACCCAGTTTGCGGGCGTTTGCCAGATAAGATACGTGCCCGGCATGTAGGATGTCGAAGACACCGTTGGTCATCACCACTTTTTCACCGCGTTTACGCGCCGCCGCTACAGCCAGCTTCAGCTCCTCTTCGGTCATCACACCAAAGCCGGTATCTGCACGTCCACGCACCGCGTTTTCCAGCTCAATCGGCGAAACCGTGGAGGTTCCCAGTTTGCCAACCACCACGCCTGCCGCCGCATTGGCAAAGAAGCAGGCTTCTTCCAGCGAATTACCCGCTGCCAGCGTTGCCGCCAGGACGCCAATTACCGTGTCGCCCGCACCGGTAACGTCATACACTTCCTGCGCCTGGGTTGGCATATGCAGCGGCGCTTTACCCGGTTGCAGCAGGGTCATGCCTTGTTCGGAGCGGGTCACCAACAGAGCCGAGAGTTCGTAATCGGCAATCAGTTTCATGCCGCGCTCAACAATCTCTTCTTCGGTCTTACATTTACCGACAACAGCTTCAAATTCTGACAGATTCGGCGTTAGCAGCGTAGCGCCACGATAACGTTCAAAATCGGTGCCTTTTGGATCAATCAGCACCGGAACACCCGCCTTACGCGCCAGTTGGATCATCTGCTGCACGCTTGCCAGCGCACCTTTGGCGTAGTCAGAAAGCACCAGCGCGCCAATCGAACTCAGCGCCTGATTAATCCGCTCGTGCAGCGGCTGCGGATCAACGCCTTCGAAACCTTCTTCGAAATCCAGACGGATCAGCTGCTGGTTGCGGGAAAGCACCCGCAGTTTGGTGATGGTTGGATGCGTCGGTACAGAAACGAAGTCGCATTTTACGTTGACGTCCGCCAGTGATTTACTCAGCGCGCGCGCCGCATCATCAATACCGGTCAGTCCGACCAGGCGAGCGTTAGCACCAAGAGAAGCAATGTTCATCGCCACGTTGGCTGCTCCACCGGGACGTTCTTCAATGGTATTGACTTTAACCACAGGCACCGGCGCTTCCGGCGAGATACGGCTGGTGGGACCGTACCAGTAACGATCCAGCATCACATCACCAACCACCATCACTCCTGCACGTTCAAACTCTGGCAGCGTTACTTTCATTCCTGTCTCCTGAGAGATTCAAAATTTGCGCGCGATAATATCACACTTCATTCCTCCACCAGCCACTTCTGCCAGCTTGCCCGCACCAGTTCACGCTCTGCGGTGAAGCACTCCTCCGACACATGACCCGGTAATTCCTGTAACGCCAGATGATGAAGTTCATCGCGCAGCGTAGTATAAGCCCGGGTCAGCGCCATCGCTTCCTGCTCTTCCATAATGTCGTTTTGTGCCAGCAGTTCCAGAATGCGTACGTTGTCTGACCAGCGCGTTAACTTCGGTTTTTCATGAGCGTAGCGCAACACCAGATATTGAGTAATAAATTCGATATCGGTAATTCCGCCTTCATCAGCTTTGATATCAAAGCGATCGCGATGTTTATTGCCGAGATGAGCGCGCATTTTCTCACGCATTTCCCGTACTTCCGTTTGCAGAGTTTTACTTTCACGCGGCAGCATCATAATTTCCCGACGCACCGCGTCAAAGTGCGCAGTGAGCTGTGGATCGCCATATACCACACGCGCACGCACCAGCGCCTGATGCTCCCACGTCCAGGCCTCGTTTTTCTGATAATCGGCAAACGCTTCTGCGGATGTCACCAGCATTCCCGCTGCCCCGGACGGACGCAGCCGCGCATCCACTTCGTACAAAATGCCGGAAGAAGTGCGCGTACTAAACAGATGCATAATGCGTTGCGCCAGACGCAGATAAAATTGCCGCCCGTCGATTTCCCGCTCGCCGTCGGTCATCACATCCATTGGGCAATCATGGAGGAAGATAAGGTCAAGATCGGAACTGTAACCTAACTCCCAACCGCCCAGCTTGCCATAACCGACTACCGCAAAACCACGGCCTTCGCGTTCGTTTAAGTGATTCGGCTTACCGTAGCGGGCGACCATTTGAACCCACGCCTGCTGAACGACAGCATCTATCATTGCTTCCGCCAGCCAGGTTAAGTGATCGCTCACTTTCATCACCGGTAGCGTACCGGCGATATCCGCTGCCGCAATGCGTAACAGTTGCGCCTGTTTAAACTGGCGTAGCGCCTCAAGCTGTTGTTCTTCGTCATCTTCCGGCACGCGCAGCAAATACTGGCGCAACTCATCACGGTAAGCATCGGTCGCCGTCGGTTGGTAGAGGGTATTTGGATCGAGCAGTTCATCCAGCAATAATGGATAACGCGCCAGTTGGCTGGCAATCATCGGCGATGCGGCACACAGAGAAATCAAATGCTTAAGTGCCGCCGGAAATTCACTAAGCAACTCAAGATAAGTGGTGCGGGTAACAATCCCCACCAGCAAGGCGGTAATGCGCGACAGCGTAACGGCAGCGTCTTCACGCACACAGACATCACTTAGCAAATGTGGCATCAGATGGTCGAGCACCTGACGCCCGCGAGGCCCAATGGTGCGTTTATCCAACTCTTTGCGGAAATCGGCAATCAGCGTTAGCACATGTTTGCGATCATCTTCGCTAAGATGCGCCAGCACCGGCGTAGTGTCATCTTCCTGCAACGCATCCTGCCACAACTCACGCCACTGTTCCGACAGCGACTCTTCCTGAGTTTCACTTTCGTCGTCGCCAATCAGTTCATTAAACACCCGACGCACATTTGTCATATGTCCGGTCAGTGCCCCGGTCAGTTGCGGCCAGTCAGCGAAATCCATTGCCCACGCCAGCCGCGCACGGTTAAGCTCATCGGCGGGAAGCGTCTGGGTTTGTTCGTCGTTAATGCTTTGCAGCAGGTTTTCCAGACGCCGCAGGAACAGATATGCCACTCGCAATTGTTCGGCGTCATTTTCAGAAAGCAGATGCAATGCGGCAATGGCGCTGAGTGTCGGCAGTAAAGAGCGCGATTGCAGCGACGGTTCACGTCCGCCGCGAATGAGCTGGAACACCTGGACGATAAATTCAATTTCACGAATGCCGCCTGCGCCGAGTTTGATATTGTCGGTCAAACCGCGTCGACGCACTTCACGGGCAATCATTCCTTTCATGTTGCGCAGCGACTGAATCACGCTGAAATCGATGTAACGGCGGAAAACAAACGGGCGCAGCATTGAACGCAATTCGTTAGCATAGACGCCATCGCTATCGCCCATAATCCGCGCCTTGACCATCGCGTAACGCTCCCAGTCGCGCCCCTGTTCCTGGTAATAATCTTCCAGCGCCGCAAAGCTCAGCACCAGCGGGCCACTTTCACCAAACGGACGCAGACGCATATCCACGCGATAGACAAAGCCATCTTGCGTCGGTTGATCCAGCACTTTAATCAGCCGCTGACCCATACGAGTAAAAAACTGCGCGTTATCCAGTTCCCGGCGTCCACCCTGCGTACAACCATGTTCCGGCCAGGCAAAAATCAGATCGATATCTGAGGAGAAATTCAGCTCCCCGCCACCCAGCTTTCCCATACCTAAAATCAGCAGCGGTTGCGCTTCGCCCTGCGTATTGCACGGCGTTCCCCACTCACGACAGCAGGCTTCATACAGCCAGTCGCGCGCCGCGACAATCAGCGTCTCCGCCAGATGGCTAAGCTGCTGCAAAATGCTCTCTTCAGTAACCAGCGCCAGAGTTTGCGCCCAGGCGATGCGCACCATAATGCGCCGCCGGAACAAACGCAGCTCGCGCATTAAACTAACTTCATCGCTTACATCACTGAGCGCCTTCTGCAACCATGCAGCGTAATGCTGCCATTCGTCGGCCTGCGGCGGCTGGCTTTCCAGTTCCGTTAGCCACTCTGGATGCGCAATTACGCTGTCCTGCATAAAATCACTAAAAGTAAGTACTGACTTCGCCTGTGAGCTAAGTGATTCCTCGGCTAAAGGCGCTGGCAGCCGCTCAACAACGGTCTGCCAGTACTGCTGTAACGGTGAAGAGAGCGGCTTCATAAGCGATTTTATCCTTGCCTGATTAACGTTTTCCGCTGTGCAACCAGAACGGTTCCTGATTGTTTGCCTCATTACGGAAATGTTCAATTTCAATGCGTTGCCCGGTCGCAATGGCGTGACGCAGTCCCTGCCAGTTCTCCAGCCAGGCTTGCGCAACGAGAGGATCGTAGTAACCCGCCAGCAACAGTATTGAGTCAATGTCACGCGTCAGACGCGGTAACTGGTCACGGTAGCGATCGCCCAACGGTTGGCAAAAAACGCTTTTCAGTTCAGCAGCATGGCGGGAAAGATGGATATCGGCAAAGCGTTTAAAGGAATCGCTCATTTTGTCCTGCGCTTTGGCATCTAAAAACGGCTGCCAGGCTTTGCTGACCAGCCACTCAGTCAACGCCAGTTTCGCCATTGCCGTTTCGGTAGAGTAGACCGCCGTCACGGCAGAAACTGCAGAAGCAATCGTCGCTTCACATTGGGTCAACAGGTCACGTAAGTGAGTGCTCGCTTTCCTTGGCACAATACCACCGAACAGCATCAGCGTATGGCGAACAAGGCCGATGGCTGCCAGCACCTGCTCTTTCGCCGCATCGTTGCCGCGCACCCACAGCTCTTCATGATATTGCCATTGCGCTAACGCCAGCTCGAGCGCCGCTTCCAGCCCCTGTTCCACATCGGCTTTTGCCGCAACATGCAAAATGGTGGTCGGTTTGATTTCACGCGCCGGATTGCCCTGCGCCAGATGATAGCCACGCGCCGCTTTGCTCAGGCTGCCCTGGCGTAATCCGGTTTGCGATACCAGTTGGTTCGCCAGTTTCAGCACCGCGCGCGTTTCACCGCTAAGCAGCTCCAGTTCCAGCTCACAGATAGGTTCAGCAAATTCACCCGCTTTCACCTCGCCCTGATCGAGAGCGATTTCAATCTGGCTGCCATCGACCTCCACCAGCCATTTTTCGCGATAAAAATCGGTGCTGAACAGCGGCTGCACGCGGGACGCGAGATCGGCAGGTAACTCACCGTTTGGCCAGACTTCCGTCGGTAACTGCGCCAGATCGAGCGTCGGTTCACTCAATGCCACGTTATATTCCGGGCGCTGGTGCAATCCGCCTGTTACCCGTCCGGCAACTTTCATGGTCATCTCATAGCGACCGTTTTCGCCACGAATACGCAGCCCCATGTCGTGCCCACGCAGCCAGTTATCCGGCGTTTCGTAGTAAATGTTCAGTAACTGCACGGGATCATGGTGCTCGCCGCCCAGCGTATTGAGATGGTCACGCAACGCCTCAACGGCACTGTGATTAACAATAAACTTTAATTCGATTTCCTGAGCCATGGCCTTTACTTATCGGTTATGTCACATAAGTGACGATGAACGGCGAACTAAATGCGATCTTTTTTGTCAGTAGATAGTATTTTGCGCCAAATTGCCATGCAACGAGCATTTTGACGGGCGTAAAAGTTTGAGACAGTGGCAAAACCTGACACAGAGGATTCTGATTGATACCGAATGCTTTGCGCAGCAACACTGATGCCACTACTATCGTTCCACTTTCCATGACAATAACGACAGCCTGATGCCAAAATTACGCCTGATCGCACTAACTTTACTCGCGCTTAGCGCCACTGCCGTCTCTCACGCGGAAGAAAAACGCTATGTTTCTGACGAACTGAACACCTGGGTTCGCAGTGGTCCGGGAGATCATTATCGCCTCGTGGGCACCGTGAACGCCGGTGAAGAAGTGACATTATTACAAACTGACGCCAACACCAATTATGCCCAGGTGAAAGACAGCTCCGGCCGTACCGCCTGGATCCCGTTGAAACAACTGAGCACTGAGCCAAGCCTGCGCTCCCGCGTGCCAGATCTGGAAAATCAGGTCAGAACCCTGACCGATAAGCTCACCAATATCGATAACACCTGGAATCAGCGCACCGCAGAAATGCAGCAAAAAGTGGCGCAGAGCGACAGTGTGATCAACGGGTTAAAAGAAGAAAATCAGAAGCTGAAAAACGAACTGATTGTCGCGCAGAAAAAAGTCGATGCCGCCAGCGTTCAGCTGGATGACAAACAGCGCACCATCATCATGCAGTGGTTTATGTATGGCGGCGGTGTGCTGGGACTTGGCTTGCTGCTCGGTCTGGTATTGCCGCACCTGATCCCAACGCGCAAACGTAAAGATCGCTGGATGAACTAAATCGCCTTCTTCGTTGCACTGTCTTATTATTAGGAATTGTGTATTTGACGAAGGGATGATGGCGTGAAGATTTTTCTGGTCGGTGGTGCGGTTCGGGATGCATTGTTAGGGCTACCGGTCAAAGACAGAGATTGGGTGGTGGTCGGCAGTACGCCACAGGAGATGCTCGACGCGGGCTACCAGCAGGTAGGCCGCGATTTTCCCGTTTTTTTGCATCCGCAAACCCATGAAGAGTATGCACTGGCACGTACCGAACGGAAATCCGGCTCCGGTTATACCGGTTTTACCTGCTATGCCGCGCCGGATGTCACACTGGAAGATGATCTTAAGCGTCGCGATCTGACCATCAATGCACTGGCTCAGGATGATAACGGCAAGATTATCGACCCGTACAACGGCCTGGGCGATCTGCAAAATCGTCTGTTGCGCCATGTTTCCCCCGCCTTTGACGAAGATCCGCTACGCGTATTGCGCGTAGCGCGTTTTGCTGCGCGTTATGCCCACCTTGGTTTTCGTATTGCCGATGAAACGATGACGTTGATGCGTGAGATGACTCATGCAGGCGAACTCGAACACCTGACGCCCGAACGCGTGTGGAAAGAGACTGAAAGCGCCCTCACCACACGCAATCCGCAAGTTTTCTTCCAGGTATTGCGTGATTGCGGCGCACTACGCGTTTTATTCCCGGAGATCGACGCGTTGTTTGGTGTCCCCGCTCCGGCGAAATGGCACCCGGAAATCGACACTGGTATTCACACCTTAATGACGCTCTCCATGGCAGCGATGCTGAGTCCGCAGGTCGATGTCCGTTTCGCAACGTTATGCCACGATCTCGGTAAAGGGCTGACTCCACCAGAACTGTGGCCGCGTCATCATGGTCACGGTCCGGCGGGTGTGAAGTTAGTAGAACAACTATGTCAGCGTCTGCGGGTGCCAAATGAAATTCGCGATTTAGCCAAACTGGTGGCTGAGTTTCACGATCTCATCCACACCTTCCCAATGCTGAACCCAAAAACCATCGTCAAATTGTTTGATTCCATCGATGCCTGGCGTAAACCGCAGCGTGTCGAGCAACTGGCGCTGACCAGCGAGGCCGACGTGCGCGGTAGAACCGGCTTTGAAGCGGCTGATTACCCGCAAGGGCGCTGGTTACGTGAAGCGTGGGAAGTGGCGCAGTCAGTACCGACAAAAGCGGTCGTTGAAGCGGGATTTAAAGGCGTGGAGATTCGCGAAGAGTTGACCCGACGCCGGATTGCGGCGGTAGCCAGCTGGAAGGAACAACGTTGCCCAAAACCTGAATGAGTATAAAACTAAACGTTAGCGCGAACTGTCCCCTCGCCCCTCTGGGGAGAGGGTTAGGGTGAGGGGAACAGGCCAGTACCAGAGCGAACAATTACCCTCACCCCGGCCCTCTCCCTAAAAGGGCGAGGGAGAAAACCGGGCCTGCTCCGAATCAAAAGAACACAACGTACACCGCAGCCGCCACAATAAAGCGATAAATGGCGAACGGGATAAACGAAATGCGCTTAATCAATTGCAGGAAGGTTTTAATCGCTATCAGCGCCACCACAAAAGCGGTGATAAACCCAACGGCAAACATCGGGATATCGCCGGTTGTCAGGAAGCCCCAGCTTTTGTAGAGATCGAGCGCCGTTGCGCCCATCATCATCGGCACCGCCAGCAGGAACGAGAACTCAGAAGCGGCGTAACGGCTCACGCCCATCAGCATCCCGCCGGAAATAGTTGCCCCAGAGCGGGAGAAACCCGGCCACAGCGCCAGACACTGGAAACAGCCAATCATAAACGCCTGACGATAGGTCATATCATCCAGACCCGGCGCACGCGGCTCTTTCGGTTTCAGGCATTCAGCGGCAATCAGCAACAGACCGCCGACGACCAGCGCATACATCACATTTATAGGGTTAAACAACGACTTAATCGTATCGTGGAATAAAAGTCCCAACACCACCGCCGGGATCATCCCCAGCAAAATGTGGATCAGCGTTAACCGACCTTTGCTTTCTCCTTCGTGCTGCAACGGACGCCCAAAGTGAATGCCAATCAGGCCAAACAGACGCCGCCAGAACATCACTACCACAGCCAGAATTGATCCTAACTGGATCACGACTTCAAAGGTTTTCGCCGTGTCGCCCTCAAACCCCAACAAGTGACCGACAATAATCATATGGCCCGTGCTGGATACCGGCAGAAATTCTGTCAATCCTTCGACCACACCCAATATTGCCGCTATCAGCAGCGAGTGCATATCGCTCATCAATAAACCCCTAAATTATTAAAATGTACCGCTTGTCCGAACTACTGCAGTATGACCAGGTTATAACCGTTTGGTTTAACAGCTGTAAAATTAATTATTTTCTTTCAGATTATTGCCACGCTCAATGATTACGCCAACATTCGCCGCCCGCGCCACTGCGCCTGGCTTGCTGAGTTTGATACGCACCCACGGCGAGTTAAAGCGTGCTAACAGCAGTTCCGCCACCTCTTCCGCCACGCGTTCCACCAGCGCAAAACGCGCGCCCTCGACGTGGCTGACCACCGTTTCTGCAATGTCAGCGTAGCTGAGACAATCCGCCACATCATCGCTTTTCGCCGCTTTACGGTTATCCCACGCCATTTCGATATCGAACACTAACTTCTGTTCGATGGTCTGTTCCCAGTCGTAAACACCAATAGTGGTGATTACCGAAAGTTGCTCTATAAATACAATATCCATCACGTCCTGCCTGCTTTTTGGCTAACCGGATACCACTTCCGGCGAAATGTGCGTATTATCCACAGATTCATCGTTGAACACGAATTTTCAAAACGGAACAGCTTATGAGTGCAATCGCGCCTGGAATGATCCTCATCGCGTACCTCTGCGGCTCCATTTCCAGTGCCATTCTGGTTTGCCGCTTGTGTGGGCTGCCCGATCCGCGAACCAGCGGCTCCGGCAATCCCGGCGCAACCAATGTGTTACGTATCGGTGGTAAGGGAGCAGCCGTAGCAGTGCTGATTTTCGACGTTCTGAAAGGAATGTTGCCCGTCTGGGGCGCGTATGAATTAGGCGTCAGCCCCTTCTGGCTAGGGCTGATTGCGATTGCCGCCTGTCTTGGGCATATCTGGCCGGTTTTCTTCGGTTTTAAAGGTGGAAAAGGCGTTGCCACCGCTTTTGGTGCAATCGCCCCGATAGGCTGGGATTTAACGGGCGTGATGGCGGGAACCTGGCTGTTAACCATTTTGCTCAGCGGTTATTCGTCGCTGGGAGCGATTGTCAGCGCACTGATTGCCCCGTTTTATGTCTGGTGGTTTAAGCCACAATTTACCTTCCCGGTTTCTATGCTCTCTTGCCTCATCCTGCTGCGTCATCATGACAACATCCAGCGTCTGTGGCGTCGCCAGGAGACAAAAATCTGGACGAAATTCAAAAGAAAGCGCGAAAAAGATCCCGAGTAATTTCTGGCAGGTTTACAAAACCTGATAGCCTTCATCGGGCTTGCCCAGTCGTTGCTGGCACCACGCCGCCAGAAACTCTACGCAGACGCGCAACTTCATACTGCGATAGAGTGGCTCCCGATAGACAGCCCAGATATTGGCGCTTTGTGCATATTCCGGCAATACTCGCACCAGTTTGCCACTCTCCAGAAACGGCAGCACATCCCATTCGGAACGCAGCATAATCCCTTTCCCTTCCAGCGCCCATTGCAGCACTATCTCACCGCTGTTGGAGGAAAGGTGCCCGCTGACTTTCACCGATTTTTTCTCCTGACCGTTCCCCAACTCCCATATTCCGTGGGTCATATCGCGCTCTTTAGTCACCAGGCAGTCATGACGACTTAATTCCTGTAAGGATTGTGGCTGGGGATATTTTTGCAGATACTCAGGTGCTGCGCATAATATTCTTTTATTTTTCGTCAAAAGATGCGCGATATAATAATCAGGGATTTCATCATTAATACGAATATCCAGATCAATATTATCCTGCACTAAATCAATTTGCCGATCAAACAATTCAAAATGCACCTGTAATTCAGGGTAATTGCGCATCAGTTCAGTAATTGCTGGCGCAATATGGCTGCGACCAAAACCAAAACTACAGCCAATACGAATCATCCCCTCCGGGCGCGTTTTGATTTGCGTGACGTCATCGACCAGTCGCTGATATTGGGTGAGGATTTCCAGCGCATGTTCGTAACAACGTTGGCCACTTTCAGTCAGCGCCACGCCGCGAGCGGAGCGGTTAAGCAGCGTCGTTGCCAGCGTGTTTTCAAGGATTTGGATTCGTTTGGTGACAAAAGCGGGCGTCTGCCCAAGCGTCGCCGCTGCGGCACTAAAACTGCCGCTATGGACGATTTCTACCAGTACCTGCAAGTCTTTGGCTAAAGGCCAGCTATTCAGCATCGTTAATTATCCGCAATTTTGACTGGCTCAGTGTATTTCGCAAAACATTCCCATTCCCTGCTCTGGCGCAATATTCATTCTTATTTTCGTGTTGATTCACGAACTGTTAATTACATATTCACGGCGGTAAGAAATATAAAACCATATTTTTAGTGGTAGTTTGTGGTGGTGAATTTTTCCAGACAAATAGAAAACTGGAGTTGCCATGATGAGCGAATGTAATAAACAACAGGCAGTAAATAAGTTGACGGATATTGTCGCTAACTTTACCGCCATGATTTCTACCCGGATGCCCGATGACGTGGTGGATAAACTAAAACAGCTTCGGGACGCCGAAACGTCGTCGATGGGGAAAATCATCTACCACACAATGTTCGATAACATGCAAAAAGCGATCGACCTGAATCGCCCGGCCTGTCAGGACACCGGCGAAATCATGTTTTTTGTTAAGGTCGGTTCCCGTTTCCCGCTGCTTGGCGAGCTGCAAAGCATTCTTCAGCAAGCCGTGGAAGAGGCGACAGTCAAAGCGCCACTGCGCCACAACGCGGTGGAAATTTTTGACGAAGTGAACACCGGCAAAAATACCGGTAGCGGCGTACCGTGGGTTACCTGGGATATCGTCCCCGACGGTGACGACGCGGAAATTGAAGTTTACATGGCTGGCGGCGGCTGCACGCTACCTGGCCGCTCGAAAGTGTTAATGCCATCGGAAGGCTACGAAGGCGTGGTGAAATTCGTCTTCGAAAATATCTCCACCCTCGCCGTAAACGCCTGTCCACCGGTACTGGTAGGTGTAGGCATCGCCACCTCGGTGGAAACCGCCGCAGTGCTCTCACGTAAAGCCATTTTGCGCCCAATTGGCAGCCGCCATCCCAATCCAAAAGCGGCAGAGCTGGAGCTACGCCTGGAGGAAGGACTCAACCGTCTGGGGATTGGTCCACAAGGGCTGACTGGCAACAGTTCAGTGATGGGCGTGCATATCGAATCTGCCGCTCGCCATCCCTCTACCATCGGCGTCGCTGTCTCTACCGGCTGCTGGGCGCATCGTCGCGGCACGCTGCTGGTTCATGCCGATCTCACCTTTGAAAATCTGTCTCACACCCGGAGCGCGTTATGAAAAAGATCCTGACAACCCCGATCAAAGCTGAAGATCTGCAAGATATTCGCGTCGGCGATGTGATCTACCTGACCGGTACGCTGGTGACTTGCCGCGACGTTTGTCACCGCCGCTTGATCGAACTGAAACGTCCGATCCCTTACGATCTCAACGGCAAAGCGATTTTCCACGCAGGCCCCATCGTGCGCAAAAACGGCGACAAATGGGAGATGGTCTCCGTCGGCCCGACAACCAGTATGCGTATGGAAAGTTTTGAACGTGAATTCATTGAACAGACCGGCGTGAAACTGGTGGTCGGTAAAGGCGGAATGGGGCCGCTGACCGAAGAAGGTTGCCAGAAATTCAAGGCGCTGCATGTAATTTTTCCGGCAGGCTGCGCGGTACTGGCGGCGACCCAGGTGGAAGAGATTGAAGAGGTGCACTGGACAGAACTCGGGATGCCGGAGTCACTGTGGGTCTGCCGGGTCAAAGAGTTCGGCCCGCTGATTGTCTCTATTGATACCCACGGAAACAACCTGATAGCCGAAAACAAAAAGCTGTTCGCCGAACGCCGCGATCCCATCGTGGAAGAGATTTGCGAGCACGTCCACTACATCAAATAACCCTCCCGGAGAGGCTCACCCCCTCTCCTTTTTCGCAGGCATAACACGATGAAACCTTCCACTGAATGGTGGCGATATCTCGCACCGCTGGCGGTCATCGCCATTATTGCTCTACTTCCGGTTCCCGCAGGGCTGGAGAGTCATACCTGGCTCTACTTTGCGGTTTTTACCGGCGTGATCGTTGGGCTGATCCTCGAACCCGTGCCGGGTGCCGTGGTGGCGATGGTGGGTATCTCCATCATCGCCATTCTCTCGCCATGGCTGCTGTTTAGCCCCGAACAGCTCGCCCAGCCAGGCTTTAAATTCACCGCAAAATCCCTCTCCTGGGCGGTTTCCGGTTTTTCTAATTCGGTTATCTGGCTGATTTTCGCCGCCTTTATGTTTGGCACTGGCTATGAAAAAACCGGTCTTGGACGCCGTATCGCGCTGATTCTGGTGAAAAAGATGGGGCATCGCACACTGTTTCTCGGCTATGCGGTGATGTTCTCCGAGCTGATCCTGGCACCTGTAACACCTTCCAACTCAGCGCGCGGTGCGGGGATTATCTATCCCATCATCCGTAACCTGCCGCCGCTCTATCAATCACAGCCGAACGACAGCAGTTCACGCAGCATTGGCTCATACATCATGTGGATGGGGATTGTTGCCGACTGCGTGACCAGCGCCATTTTCCTGACGGCGATGGCACCTAACCTGCTGTTAATTGGACTGATGAAAAGCGCAACTCACGCCACGCTGAGTTGGGGCGACTGGTTCCTCGGTATGTTACCGCTCAGTATCTTACTGGTTCTGCTGGTTCCCTGGCTGGCTTACGTGCTGTACCCACCGGTATTGAAGTCTGGCGATCAGGTGCCGCGCTGGGCAGAGACGGAACTGCAAGCGATGGGGCCACTCTGTTCACGTGAAAAACGGATGCTGGGGCTGATGGTGGGCGCGCTAGTGCTGTGGATTTTCGGCGGTGATTATATCGATGCTGCGATGGTCGGTTACAGCGTGGTGGCACTGATGCTACTTCTGCGTATTATCTGCTGGGACGATATTGTCAGTAATAAAGCGGCGTGGAACGTTTTCTTCTGGCTGGCCTCGCTTATCACCCTCGCCACCGGACTCAACAACACCGGTTTTATTAGCTGGTTTGGCAAACTGTTAGCAGGCAGCTTAAGCGGTTATTCGCCGACGATGGTGATGGTGGCGTTGATTGTGGTGTTTTATCTTCTGCGCTACTTCTTTGCCAGCGCCACGGCGTATACTTCCGCTCTCGCGCCAATGATGATTGCCGCCGCGCTGGCGATGCCGGAAATCCCGCTGCCGGTGTTCTGCCTGATGGTTGGCGCGGCAATTGGTCTGGGGAGCATTCTTACGCCATACGCCACCGGACCCAGTCCGATTTACTACGGCAGTGGTTATCTGCCAACGGTGGATTACTGGCGACTGGGGGCGATTTTTGGGCTGATATTCCTCGTGTTGCTGGTGATTACCGGCTTACTGTGGATGCCCGTGGTGTTGCTTTAAGTGAGGACGGTGCCGGAAGTGACTCTCCGGCACCCGAGAGTTTTACGCAGCCGGTAACTCTGCCAGCGGCCAGCGCGGACGCACGCTAACGCCGAGATCCGCCGTCGCGCCTGCTTTAAACCGCACCATTCCGGCATAGGCGATCATCGCACCGTTATCGGTACAAAATTCCGGGCGCGCGTAGAACACTTCGCCGCGACGCTTTTTCATCATTTCCGCAAGTTTCGCCCGCAGAGTGCGGTTAGCACTCACGCCACCTGCCATGACCAGCCGCTTGAATCCGGTCTGATCCAGCGCACGCTTACATTTAATCATCAGCGTATCGACCACCGCATCTTCAAAGGCGCGGGCAATATCGGCACGCGTCTGGTCGTCGGTGCCGTTGTCACGAATCGTGTTCGCGGCGAAGGTTTTCAGGCCGGAGAAGCTGAAATCCAGCCCCGGACGGTCGGTCATCGGGCGTGGGAAGACAAAGCGCCCGGCTGTACCCTGCGCCGCCATTTTCGACAACAGCGGCCCGCCTGGATAATCCTGCCCCAGCAGCTTCGCGGTTTTATCAAACGCTTCACCAGCGGCATCATCAATGGACTCGCCGAGCAGCTCATACTGACCAATGCCGGTAACACTGATTAACTGCGTATGACCGCCAGAAACCAGCAATGCGACAAACGGAAATTCCGGCGGGTTATCTTCCAGCATCGGCGCTAACAGATGCCCTTCCATATGGTGCACCGGGATCGCCGGAACGTTCCAGGCAAACGCCAGAGAACGCCCCACGGTCGCGCCAACCAGCAGCGCGCCGACTAATCCTGGGCCTGCGGTATAGGCCACGGCATCAATATCTTTTGCCGTCAAACCAGACTCTTTCAGCGCCGCCTGGATCAACGGTACGGTTTTACGCACGTGATCGCGGGAGGCCAGTTCAGGCACCACGCCGCCGTAGTCAGCGTGTAATTTCACCTGACTATACAATTGGTTGGCTAACAAACCTTTTTCATCGTCGTAAATGGCGATGCCGGTTTCATCGCAGGAAGTTTCAATACCCAGTACACGCATGACTTGTTTTACCTCGCTTTATTACCGCGCAGTGTAGGACCAATGCGGGTTGATGTAAAACTTTGTTCGCCCCTGGAGAAAGCCTCGTGTATACTCCTCACCCTTATAAAAGTCCCTTTCAAAAGAGGTCGCGGTGCTTTACAAAGCAGCAGCAATTGCAGTAAAATTCCGCACCATTTTGAAATAAGCTGGCGTTGATGCCAGCGGCAAACCGAATTAATCAAAGGTGAGAGGCACATGCCGGTAATTAAAGTACGTGAAAACGAGCCGTTCGACGTAGCTCTGCGTCGCTTCAAGCGTTCCTGCGAAAAAGCAGGTGTTCTGGCGGAAGTTCGTCGTCGTGAGTTCTATGAAAAACCGACTACCGAACGTAAGCGCGCTAAAGCTTCTGCAGTGAAACGTCACGCGAAGAAACTGGCTCGCGAAAACGCACGCCGCACTCGTCTGTACTAATTCCCTGAGAGCGTTGCTCTCCGATCAGACCGAGTTGTAGTTGTAAGGCCGTGCTTCCGAAAGGAATGCGCGGCTTATTTTCGTTTATGAATTGCTAAAAATCGGGGCCTATGGCTGGACGAATCCCACGCGTATTCATTAATGATCTGCTGGCGCGCACTGACATCGTCGATCTGATCGATGCCCGTGTGAAGCTGAAAAAGCAGGGCAAGAATTTTCACGCGTGTTGTCCATTCCACAACGAGAAAACCCCGTCATTCACCGTTAACGGTGAGAAACAGTTTTACCACTGCTTTGGATGTGGCGCGCACGGCAACGCGATCGACTTCCTGATGAACTACGACAAGCTCGAGTTCGTCGAAACGGTCGAAGAGCTGGCGGCAATGCACAATCTTGAAGTGCCATTTGAAGCAGGCAGCGGCCCCAGCCAGATAGAGCGCCATCAACGGCAAACGCTTTATCAGTTGATGGACGGTCTGAATACGTTTTACCAACAATCTTTACAACAACCTGTTGCCACATCTGCGCGCCAGTATCTGGAAAAACGCGGATTAAGCCACGAGGTCATCGCCCGCTTTGCGATTGGTTTTGCGCCCCCCGGTTGGGACAACGTCCTGAAACGGTTTGGCGGCAATCCAGAAAATCGCCAGTCATTGATTGATGCGGGCATGTTGGTCACCAACGATCAGGGTCGCAGTTACGATCGTTTCCGCGAGCGGGTGATGTTCCCTATTCGCGATAAACGCGGTCGGGTGATTGGTTTTGGTGGGCGCGTGCTGGGCAACGATACCCCAAAATACCTGAACTCGCCGGAAACCGATATTTTCCATAAAGGCCGCCAGCTTTACGGTCTTTATGAAGCACAGCAGGATAACGCTGAACCCCAGCGTCTGTTGGTGGTCGAAGGCTATATGGACGTGGTGGCGCTGGCGCAATACGGTATTAATTACGCCGTTGCATCGCTGGGTACGTCAACCACTGCCGATCACATTCAGTTGTTGTTCCGTGCGACCAACAATGTCATTTGCTGTTATGACGGCGACCGTGCAGGTCGCGATGCCGCCTGGCGGGCGCTGGAAACTGCGCTGCCTTATATGACAGACGGCCGTCAGTTACGCTTTATGTTTTTACCGGATGGCGAAGACCCAGACACACTGGTGCGCAAAGAGGGTAAAGAGGCGTTTGAAGCGCGAATGGAGCAGGCAATGCCGCTCTCCGCGTTTCTATTTAACAGCCTGATGCCGCAGGTTGATCTGAGTACTCCTGACGGGCGTGCACGTTTAAGTACGCTGGCGCTGCCGCTGATTTCTCAGGTGCCAGGAGAAACGCTGCGCATCTATCTTCGTCAGGAATTAGGCAACAAGTTAGGCATCCTTGATGACAGCCAGCTTGAACGATTAATGCCGAAAGCCGCAGAGAACGGCGTTTCTCGTCCTGTTCCGCAGCTAAAACGCACGACCATGCGTATACTTATAGGGTTGCTGGTGCAAAATCCAGAATTAGCGACGTTAGTCCCGCCGCTTGAAAATCTGGATCAAAATAAGCTCCCTGGACTTGGCTTATTCAGAGAACTGGTCAACACTTGTCTCTCTCAGCCAGGTCTGACCACCGGGCAACTTTTAGAGCACTATCGTGGTACAAATAATGCTGCCACCCTTGAAAAACTGTCGATGTGGGACGATATAGCAGATAGGAATATTGCTGAGCAAACCTTCACCGACTCACTCAACCATATGTTTGATTCGCTGCTTGAACTGCGCCAGGAAGAGTTAATTGCTCGCGAGCGCACTCACGGTTTAAGTAACGAAGAACGGCTGGAACTCTGGACATTAAACCAGGAACTGGCGAAAAAGTGATTTAACGGCTTAAGTGCCGAATAGCGATCGGGAAGCCCCCGACAGCCGCACTGAGAGGCAGCGGCAATGATATAAGTACGCCCTCGTAATTATCGTTGGCGGTAAACAACCGTTGGATTTCAGTATTAACGTCTGAATGATATCCGGTCAATCGCCCAACACCAACCTCATGAAATAAGTGTGGATACCGTCTTATGGAGCAAAACCCGCAGTCACAGCTGAAACTTCTTGTCACCCGTGGTAAGGAGCAAGGCTATCTGACCTATGCCGAGGTCAATGACCATCTGCCGGAAGATATCGTCGATTCCGATCAGATCGAAGACATCATCCAAATGATCAATGACATGGGCATTCAGGTGATGGAAGAAGCGCCGGATGCCGATGACCTGATGCTGGCTGAAAACACAGCAGACGAAGATGCTGCCGAAGCCGCCGCGCAGGTGCTTTCCAGCGTGGAATCTGAAATCGGGCGTACGACTGACCCGGTACGCATGTACATGCGTGAAATGGGCACCGTTGAACTGTTGACCCGCGAAGGCGAAATTGACATCGCTAAACGCATCGAAGACGGGATCAACCAGGTTCAATGCTCCGTTGCTGAATATCCGGAAGCGATCACCTATCTGCTGGAACAGTACGATCGTGTTGAAGCAGAAGAAGCGCGTCTGTCCGATCTGATCACCGGCTTTGTTGACCCGAACGCAGAAGAAGATCTGGCACCAACCGCCACTCACGTCGGTTCTGAGCTTTCCCAGGAAGATCTGGACGATGACGAAGATGAAGACGAAGAAGATGCCGACGACGACAGTGCCGACGATGACAACAGCATCGACCCGGAACTGGCTCGTGAAAAATTTGCTGAACTGCGCGCTCAGTACGTTGTAACGCGTGACACCATCAAAGCGAAAGGCCGCAGCCACGCTGCTGCTCAGGAAGAGATCCTGAAACTGTCTGAAGTATTCAAACAGTTCCGCCTGGTGCCGAAGCAGTTTGACTACCTGGTCAACAGTATGCGCGTCATGATGGATCGCGTTCGTACACAAGAACGTCTGATCATGAAGCTCTGCGTTGAGCAGTGCAAAATGCCGAAGAAAAACTTCATCACCCTGTTTACCGGCAACGAAACCAGCGATACCTGGTTCAACGCGGCAATTGCGATGAACAAGCCGTGGTCGGAAAAACTGCACGATGTCTCTGAAGAAGTGCATCGCGCCCTGCAGAAACTGCAGCAGATTGAAGAAGAAACCGGCCTGACCATTGAGCAGGTTAAAGACATTAACCGTCGCATGTCCATCGGTGAAGCGAAAGCCCGCCGTGCGAAGAAAGAGATGGTTGAAGCGAACTTACGTCTGGTTATTTCTATCGCTAAGAAATACACCAACCGTGGCTTGCAGTTCCTCGATCTGATTCAGGAAGGCAACATCGGTCTGATGAAAGCGGTTGATAAATTCGAATACCGTCGTGGTTACAAGTTCTCCACCTACGCAACCTGGTGGATCCGTCAGGCGATCACCCGCTCTATCGCGGATCAGGCGCGCACCATCCGTATTCCGGTGCATATGATTGAGACTATCAACAAGCTCAACCGTATTTCTCGCCAGATGCTGCAAGAAATGGGTCGTGAACCGACGCCGGAAGAACTGGCTGAACGTATGCTGATGCCGGAAGACAAAATCCGCAAAGTGCTGAAGATCGCCAAAGAGCCAATCTCCATGGAAACGCCGATCGGTGATGATGAAGATTCGCATCTGGGGGATTTCATCGAGGATACCACCCTCGAACTGCCGCTGGATTCTGCGACCACCGAAAGCCTGCGTGCGGCAACGCACGACGTGCTTGCTGGTCTGACCGCGCGTGAAGCGAAAGTTCTGCGTATGCGTTTCGGTATTGATATGAACACCGACCACACGCTGGAAGAAGTAGGTAAACAGTTCGACGTTACCCGTGAACGTATCCGTCAGATCGAAGCGAAGGCGCTGCGTAAACTGCGTCACCCGAGCCGTTCTGAAGTGCTGCGTAGCTTCCTGGACGATTAATCGGTAGGCCGGATAGGCGTTACGCCGCACCCGGCACTAGTCCCTCTGCACAAACGCCACCTTTTCGGTGGCGTTTTTGTATGGAGGCAAAGCCAAGCATGCGCACGGACGGTCCCCTCGCCCCTTCGGGGAGAGGGTTAGGGTGAGGGGAACAGGCCAGCGTCGGTGCGAATAATTACCCTCACCCCGGCCCTCTCCCTAACAGGGCGAGGGGGAAAACCACGCCCGTAGTGACCATTAAGCGAGCTTGTCAGCAATCAAACGCCACCTTTTCGGTGGCGTTTTTATCGCCCACGCACCACCAGCGCCTGATCCAGTTCCCGATACGCCTCAACCAGTTTCTCCAGTGAAACGCGACTTAAACCGCTGGGATTCGGCAACACCCAAATCTGCGTCGAACCAATAGTGAGCGTTTGTTTTCCCCACTGCGCCCCACGCTGGCTGAATCCTTGCTCAAACGCCTGTTTCCCCAGAATCGCCAACGCTTGTGGTTGGTAATCTTCAATTTTTTCAATCAGCTTACGCCCGCCTGCGTGCAGCTCCTGCTTTGAAACTTCATTGGCTTGCACCGTTGGACGATCTACCAGTTTGGTAACGCCGCAACGATAATCCAGCAGATGCTGCGCTTCCTGCGGCTTCAACTGACGGTCGGTAAATCCGGCCTGATAAATCACCTTCCAGAAGCGATTTGCCGGATGGGCAAACGGAAAGCCAGACTCTGCGGAAGAAAGACCCGGATTGATGCCACAAAACACCACACGCAATCCTGGCGCAAGAATATCGTCAACCATATTAACTCCTGAACAACACAACTCGCAGGAAGTATAACGAATTGAAAACACATTGTTTATAAAAACAGCAGCCGCGCGCTAATGGCTGGATTGCAGCACGGAGTTACTTTATAATCCGCTACCATGGCCCCTTAGCTCAGTGGTTAGAGCAGGCGACTCATAATCGCTTGGTCGCTGGTTCAAGTCCAGCAGGGGCCACCAGATTTCAATGAATTACAGATGTATCCAAACTATCTTGCTTTACCAGGATACTTATAGGATACCTCTGAGAAGTATTAACAAGTAAGAATTGGCTCATGCCTACAGAACAGTTGGGTCGTAGCAGCCGTTCACCTGCGAACAAGAAAGTGCTACGGGTCTGAACTTTTGCCCCCAACTCTCCAAGAGACCGGCAAAAACCCTGACGGAGGTATCAATGGATACTTTAAGAAAGGGCTCAGACCTGCTGTCTGCACGTGTGATTGCCGTTACAGGTTTAATCGCAGCACTTGGCAATTTAGGTCTATGCCCAATAGCCGTAGTGCTAGTATGTATAGCTTTAGTTATCATGCTGAAGTAATGACAGCGTAACAAGCTCGGCCCAGCTTTCGCTGGGCCTCCCATTTCTACCTCCCAAAATCTATTAGAAACAATAAGCCACTAAAGAAAGAGCTTTTGCTGGCTACAATACTCACATACAAACAATTTTTATTTTTCGCGGGCGTAAAAAAACGATGGGGCTGGCAGTCCGGAAGACGTCAGGGTACAGAGATTTGACCCGCCCCTCCCTGTGCATGGGCACAATAAGTAACCGAAGGCGGAATTCCGCCCTCGGTGCTCACATATGAGAAACGATATTTCTTACACCGATACCCTTTATTTGGGTATCGCGAGTAAGCCCCAAAATCTGGGTGTTACT
>NZ_JABWNC020000038.1:0-18385 GCF_013368855.2 Escherichia sp. 93.0816
GCAGGGCGACATGGATTTACCGCCGCAGCCGCTGATACCTTACGCCGACTGGTAAGTTTTCAGATAGCGCCTCTCTTAATGCCGCTGCGATCGGGTATACTCGGGCGGCAATCTGGGATTTCCGGGGGGAGACAATTTGCGCGTTAGTCGCTCGTTAACAATTAAGCAGATGGCAATGGTGGCGGCCGTTGTCATGGTGTTCGTTTTTGTTTTTTGCACTGTTTTGCTGTTCCATCTGGTACAGCAGAATCGCTATAACACGGCTACGCAACTGGAAAGCATTGCTCGCTCTGTCCGCGAACCCTTATCTTCCGCCATTTTGAAAGGTGATATTCCTCAGGCGGAAGCTATTCTTGCCAGCATAAAACCAGCGGGCGTGGTCAGTCGCGCCGACGTAGTGCTGCCTAATCAGTTCCAGGCACTGCGTAAAAGTTTTATTCCAGAGCGACCGGTGCCGGTGACGTTCACCCGACTGTTTGAGTTACCGGTACAAATCTCGCTGGGCGTCTACTCGCTGGAACGTCCCGCTACCCCGCAGCCGATTGCCTATCTGGTGTTACAGGCGGATTCCTTCCGCATGTACAAGTTCGTGATGAGCACAGTCTCTACGTTAGTGACCATTTACTTACTTTTATCGCTGATCCTGACGGTGGCGATTAGCTGGTGCATTAATCGACTGATATTACATCCTTTACGCAATATCGCTCGCGAGCTAAACGCCATTCCACCGCAAGAGATTATCGGTCATCAACTGGCCTTGCCGCGTCTGCATCAGGACGACGAAATCGGTATGCTGGTGCGCAGTTACAACCTCAATCAGCAACTGTTGCAGCGCCATTATGAAGAACAGTGCGAAAATGCGATGCGTTTCCCGGTGTCGGATTTGCCAAACAAAGCCTTGCTGATGGAGATGCTGGAACAGGTGGTCGCACGTAAACAAACCACCGCACTGATGATAATCACTTGTGAAACGCTACGTGATACTGCTGGCGTGCTGAAAGAGGCGCAGCGGGAAATCCTGCTACTGACGCTGGTGGAGAAAATCAAATCGGTGCTGTCGCCACGCATGATCCTCGCACAGGTCAGTGGCTATGACTTCGCTGTGATCGCTAATGGTGTACAGGAACCGTGGCACGCTATCACATTAGGTCAGCAAGTGCTCACTATCATGAGTGAACGCTTGCCGATTGAACGTATTCAGCTACGTCCGCACTGTAGCATCGGTGTGGCGATGTTCTATGGCGATCTTACTGCCGAACAACTTTATGGTCGTGCTATTTCGGCGGCATTTACCGCTCGTCATAAAGGGAAGAATCAGATTCAGTTCTATGATCCACAGCAGATGGAAGAAGCTCAACAACGGTTGACGGAAGAGAGCGACATCCTTAATGCACTGGAAAATCATAAGTTTGCAATCTGGCTACAGCCGCAGGTGGAGATGACCAGCGGCAAACTCGTCAGCGCGGAAGCGTTGCTGCGCATCCAGCAACCGGATGGCACATGGGAACTGCCGGATGGCTTAATCGATCGTATTGAGTCCTGTGGACTGATGGTTACCGTCGGTCATTGGGTGCTGGAGGAATCCTGTCGACTGCTTGCTGCCTGGCAAGAGCGCGGCATTATGTTGCCATTATCGGTGAATCTCTCGGCGCTACAGCTGATGCACCCAAATATGGTGCCGGATATGCTGGGGTTATTAACTCGTTATCGTATTCAGCCTGGAACGTTGATCCTGGAGGTCACGGAAAGCCGACGCATTGATGACCCTCACGCGGCGGTGGCGATCCTCCGCCCGCTGCGCAACGCCGGCGTACAGGTGGCGCTGGATGATTTCGGCATGGGTTACGCAGGGCTGCGTCAGTTGCAGCATATGAAATCGTTGCCAATAGACGTGCTGAAAATCGACAAAATGTTTGTTGAAGGCTTACCGGAAGATAGCAGCATGATTGCTGCAATTATCATGCTGGCACAAAGCCTGAATCTGCAAATGATTGCTGAAGGCGTAGAAACGGAAGCGCAACGCGACTGGCTGGCAAACGCAGGTGTTGGTATTGCCCAGGGCTTCCTTTTTGCCCGTCCACTCCCCATAGAAATCTTCGAAGAGAGTTACCTGGAAGAAAAGTAGCTACCCCAAACTGATTACAAAACTTTAAAAAGTGCTGGTTTGTGCGAGCCAGCTCAAACTTTTTAACCTTTTTGTTTCAATTATGATCCAGGTACATTTCTGTGATGTTGTCTGGGTGTTATTTTAAGGCCGCAGGTACCCCATAACCTTACAAGACCTGTGGTTTTACTAAAGGACACCCTATGAAAACCTCTCTGTTTAAAAGCCTTTACTTTCAGGTCCTGACAGCGATAGCCATTGGTATTCTCCTTGGCCATTTCTACCCTGAGATAGGCGAGCAAATGAAACCGCTTGGCGACGGGTTCGTTAAGCTCATTAAGATGATCATCGCTCCTGTCATCTTTTGTACCGTCGTAACGGGCATTGCGGGCATGGAAAGCATGAAGGCGGTCGGTCGTACCGGCGCAGTCGCACTGCTTTACTTTGAAATTGTCAGTACCATCGCGCTGATTATTGGTCTTATTATTGTTAACGTCGTGCAGCCTGGCGCCGGAATGAACGTCGATCCGGCAACGCTTGATGCGAAAGCGGTAGCGGTTTACGCCGATCAGGCAAAAGACCAGGGCATTGTCGCCTTTATTATGGATGTCATCCCGGCGAGCGTCATTGGCGCATTTGCCAGCGGTAACATCCTGCAGGTGCTGCTGTTTGCCGTACTGTTTGGTTTTGCGCTCCACCGTCTGGGCAGCAAAGGCCAACTGATTTTTAACGTCATCGAAAGTTTTTCGCAGGTCATCTTCGGCATCATCAATATGATCATGCGTCTGGCACCCATCGGTGCGTTTGGGGCGATGGCGTTTACCATCGGTAAATACGGCGTCGGCACGCTAGTGCAACTGGGGCAGCTCATTATCTGCTTCTACATCACCTGTATCCTGTTTGTGGTGCTGGTACTGGGTTCAATCGCTAAAGCGACCGGTTTCAGTATCTTCAAATTTATACGCTACATCCGTGAAGAACTGCTGATTGTGCTGGGAACATCATCTTCCGAGTCGGCGCTGCCGCGTATGCTCGACAAGATGGAAAAACTCGGCTGCCGGAAGTCGGTGGTGGGGCTGGTTATCCCGACAGGCTACTCGTTTAACCTTGATGGAACATCGATATACCTGACGATGGCGGCGGTGTTTATCGCCCAGGCCACTAACAGTCAGATGGATATCGTCCACCAAATTACGCTGTTAATTGTGTTGCTGCTCTCTTCCAAAGGGGCGGCTGGGGTAACGGGCAGTGGCTTTATCGTGCTGGCGGCGACACTCTCTGCGGTGGGCCATTTGCCGGTGGCGGGTCTGGCGCTGATCCTCGGTATCGACCGCTTCATGTCAGAAGCCCGTGCGCTGACTAACCTGGTCGGTAACGGCGTAGCGACCATCGTAGTTGCTAAGTGGGTTAAAGAGCTGGACCACAAAAAACTGGATGATGTGCTGAATAATCGTGCGCCGGATGGCAAAACGCACGAATTATCCTCTTAATCTCACCACTTATGCCCGCACTCCCTTCCCCGAGTGCGGGTGTTTGCGCATAATTGCCCCCTGTGCCCGAACTTACCACCTGGGTGAGTTCGGGTTTATTTCACTTCCTCCGTGACATTTTCATGTTCTTGCGGTCTAACACGAAGTGTTTTTAACGTCATTTAGGCTGACCGATAGCGGGCAGTCTTTTATTACCAGGATAGTTGATCAGGGGTTCACATGCAGGGCACAAAAATTCGACTTTTAGCGGGCGGTTTGCTGGTGATGGCCACTGCTGGCTATGTGCAGGCAGATGCGCTCCAGCCTGATCCAGCATGGCAACAGGGGACGCTCGCCAACGGTTTACAGTGGCAAGTGCTGACCACGCCCCAGCGTCCCAGCGATCGTGTTGAAATTCGCCTGCTGGTTAATACCGGTTCGCTCGCCGAAAGCACCCAACAGAGCGGTTACAGTCATGCCATTCCTCGTATTGCGCTGACGCAAAGCGGTGGTCTGGAAGCGGCACAGGCACGTTCATTGTGGCAGCAGGGGATCGACCCTAAGCGCCCGATGCCGCCGGTGATCGTCTCTTACGACACCACGCTGTTTAATCTGAGTTTGCCAAATAATCGTAACGATCTGCTGAAAGAGGCGCTCTCTTATCTGGCGAATGCGACTGGCAAGCTGACCATCACACCAGAAACGGTTAACCATGCGCTGCAAAGCCAGGACATGGTGGCAACCTGGCCTGCCGACACTAAAGAAGGCTGGTGGCGCTATCGTCTGAAAGGATCAACCTTGTTAGGTCACGATCCTGCCGATCCGCTGAAAAAGCCCGTTGAAGCGGAAAAAATTAAAGATTTCTACCAGAAATGGTACACCCCAGATGCAATGACGCTGCTGGTGGTGGGAAACGTTGATGCGCGCTCGGTTGTAGACCAGATCAACAAAACGTTTGGCGAACTGAAAGGCAAACGTGAAACACCGGCTCCGGTGCCGACGCTTTCTCCGCTGCGTGCGGAAGCGGTGAGCATTATGACCGACGCGGTGCGCCAGGATCGGTTATCTATCATGTGGGACACGCCGTGGCAGCCAATTCGTGAATCTGCCGCACTGCTGCGCTACTGGCGCGCGGATCTGGCTCGTGAGGCGCTGTTCTGGCATGTTCAGCAAGCATTAAGCGCCAATAACAGCAAAGACATCGGCCTTGGATTTGATTGCCGAGTGCTGTATCTGCGTGCGCAATGTGCCATCAACATTGAGTCACCAAACGACAAGCTGAACAGCAACCTTAATCTGGTGGCGCGTGAACTGGCGAAAGTCCGCGATAAAGGTCTGCCGGAAGAAGAGTTCAACGCCCTGGTCGCGCAAAAGAAACTGGAGCTGCAGAAACTGTTTGCTGCCTATGCACGAGCTGATACCGATATTCTGATGGGGCAGCGGATGCGTTCACTGCAAAATCAGGTTGTCGATATCGCACCGGAGCAATATCAGAAACTGCGTCAGGATTTCCTTAACAGCCTGACGGTAGAGATGTTAAATCAGGATCTGCGTCAGCAGTTGTCGAACGACATGGCGTTAATTCTGCTGCAGCCGAAAGGCGAGCCGGAATTTAACATGAAATCGTTGCAGGCTGCCTGGGATCAAATCATGGCGCCATCGGCCACGGCTGCGGCGACGTCTGTCGCCACGGATGATGTGCATCCTGAAGTGACGGATATTCCACCTGCACAGTAATGCCTGATGGTGATGAGTTAGCACAACCATCAGGTATTTATGGATGAGCTGGATAGAGGGGTAACACTTTATCCAGCCTTTTGCATATGCTGCTTTTACGCTGGCATCGCCTCACGCGGGATAATCGCGCCGCGATACTGGATAACCGTACTTGCAGTCAAATGTCCGCGTTTTGCCGCTTCTTCTGCACTTCCCCCGGTCAGGCGTACCGCCAGATAACCGGCGCTGAAAGAGTCACCCGCAGCGGTGGTGTCGATCACTTTTTCTTTCGGCAGTTTCACCGCTGGAACATCCACTAACCCTTCGCCAGCAATGGACACCAGGCAAGAATCCGCCCCGCGTTTTACTACCACTTCTTTCACGCCTGCGTTATGGGTGCGCGCAATGACGTCTTCCACCGGCTGTTGACCCCACAGCGCGTCTTCATCGTCCAGCGTCAGGAAGGCGATATCTGTGCATTCCAGCATTTGCTGGTACACCTGCTGCGTCTCTTCTTTGCTCGCCCACAGGCGCGGACGGTAGTTATTGTCGAAAATGACCTTCCCGCCGTTGGCGCGGCATTCGCGCAGCAGAGAAAGCAGCTTCTCGCGGCTGGTCGGGCTTAAGATCGCCAGGCTAATCCCGCTAAGGTAAAGGTAATCGAAATTCGCCAGCTCTTCACAAATCGCTGCTGACTGCTCGCTCTCCAGCCAGAATTTAGCTGCGGCTTCGTTACGCCAGTAGTAGAAAGTGCGTTCGCCAGTGCTATCGGTTTCAATGTAGTAAAGACCCGGCAGGCGGTTTTCCATCCGTTGGGTCAGGGAAGTATCGACGTTCTCGCCGTGCCAGGCGTCCAGCATCTGCTGGCTAAAACTGTCCGTTCCCAGCGCCGTTACGTAATGAACGGTTAATGCCGCAGGATCGACCTGACGAGCGATGTAGACGGAAGTATTCAGGGTATCGCCGCCGAAACCGCGCTTAACGTCTGCGCCTTTCTCGGAAAGCTCAATCATGCATTCGCCAATCACGGCAATCTTTTTGGACATAGTCGTGAACCTGATCTGTAAGAAATTAGCGTTAGTTTGCGCTGTGGTGGTTTGCTGGTCAACTATATTAAAACGCTGTTCCATTATTTTTTTGAGCCAGAACGTATTCCTGGAAGATTCCGTCGTTGTGTGGGCAAATTAACTTCTCTCTGGCGGTAAAGTTCTGCTGTGGCGCGCCGATAATATTTGTCGAGTCCGGGCAGCATCACTTTTAAACACAGGACATCTTCGATGATAAGGCAGGTTATCCAGCGAATAAGCAACCCTGAAACAAGCATCGAGAGCTTGCAGGAACGGCGTTTTTGGTTGCAGTGTGAGCGCGTTTATACCTGGCAGCCGATTTACCAGACTTCCGGACGATTGATGGCCGTGGAGCTTTTAACCATTGTCACGCATCCTGATAATCCCTCGCAACGGCTGCCGCCAGATCGTTATTTTGCCGAAATCACCGTCAGGCATCGTATGGATGTGGTGAAAGAACAGATTGATTTACTGGCGAAAAAAGCTGCGTTCTTCGTTGAGCACGGCCTGCTGGCATCGGTTAATATTGATGGACCTACGCTTCTCGCCCTACGTCAGCAGCCGGAAATTTTGCGTCAGATTGACCGTCTTCCCTGGCTGCGTTTCGAACTGGTGGAACACATCCGTCTACCGAAAGATTCAACGTTTGCTTCGATGTGCGAATTTGGCCCACTGTGGCTGGATGATTTTGGCACCGGGATGGCAAATTTCTCTGCGCTAAGTGAAGTGCGTTACGACTACATCAAAATAGCTCGCGAACTGTTTGTGATGTTGCGCCAGTCGCCCGAAGGTCGCACGCTCTTTTCCCAGCTTTTGCATTTGATGAACCGCTACTGCCGTGGGGTGATCGTCGAAGGTATCGAGACTGAGGAAGAATGGGGCGATGTGCAAAATTCTCCCGCATTCGCCGCACAAGGCTGGTTTCTTTCACGTCCGGCACCAATAGAAACGCTGGACTCGGTGGCGCTGGCTCTGTAAGTCCCCTCATTTTCTGCCTGGCTGGACTATCTTTAGGACTGGCACAGGAAGAATGTGAGGAAGCGAACTATGAGCAAAGCAGGCAAAATAACCGCTGCGATTTCAGGGGCTTTCTTGTTGTTGATCGTCGTGGCGATCATTTTGATTGCAACGTTTGACTGGAACCGTCTCAAACCGACCATCAACCAGAAAGTCTCTGCGGAACTGAATCGCCCCTTCGCCATCCGTGGCGATCTGGGCGTGGTGTGGGAACGGCAAAAGCAGGAAACCGGCTGGCGTAGCTGGGTGCCGTGGCCTCATGTACACGCACAAGACATCATTCTCGGCAACCCGCCGGATATTCCCGAAGTGACGATGGTACATTTACCGCGCGTAGAAGCGACGCTGGCTCCGCTGGCGTTGCTGACTAAAACGGTCTGGCTGCCGTGGATCAAGCTGGAAAAGCCCGACGCGCGCCTGATTCGCCTCTCGGAAAAGAACAACAACTGGACGTTTAATCTCGCCAACGATGACAACAAAGACGCGAATGCAAAGCCGTCGGCGTGGTCGTTCCGCCTGGATAATATTCTGTTCGATCAAGGGCGGATCGCTATTGATGACAAAGTAAGCAAAGCGGATCTGGAAATTTTTGTCGATCCGTTAGGCAAGCCGCTGCCGTTCAGCGAAGTTACCGGAGCGAAAGGTAAAACGGATAAAGAGAAGGTGGGCGATTACGTTTTTGGCCTGAAAGCGCAGGGGCGTTATAACGGCGAACCGCTCACGGGTACGGGAAAAATAGGCGGTATGCTGGCGCTGCGTGGTGAAGGAACACCGTTTCCGGTGCAGGCTGATTTTCGCTCCGGTAATACCCGTGTTGCTTTTGATGGCGTCGTGAATGACCCAATGAAGATGGGTGGTGTCGATTTACGGCTTAAATTTTCCGGCGATTCGCTGGGTGATCTCTATGAACTGACAGGCGTTCTGCTGCCCGATACCCCACCGTTTGAAACCAATGGTCGGCTGGTAGCGAAAATCGACACTGAAAAATCGTCGGTCTTTGATTATCGCGGCTTTAACGGGCGTATTGGTGATAGTGATATTCACGGTTCTCTGGTCTACACCACCGGCAAGCCGCGACCAAAGCTGGAAGGTGACGTTGAGTCGCGGCAGTTACGGCTGGCTGATTTGGGGCCGTTGATTGGCGTTGATTCCGGGAAAGGGGCAGAAAAGTCGAAACGCTCTGAACAGAAGAAGGGCGAGAAAAACGTTCAGCCTGCGGGCAAAGTGCTGCCTTATGACCGCTTCGAAACCGATAAATGGGATGCGATGGATGCTGATGTTCGTTTCAAAGGCCGACGTATCGAGCATGGCAGCAGTTTGCCGATTAGCGATCTTTCTACTCATATCATCCTCAAAAACGCTGACCTACGCCTGCAACCGCTGAAATTTGGTATGGCAGGCGGCAGCATTGCGGCGAATATTCATCTGGAGGGGGACAAAAAACCGATGCAGGGGCGGGCGGATATACAGGCTCGTCGACTGAAGCTGAAGGAGCTGATGCCGGATGTAGAACTGATGCAGAAAACGCTGGGAGAAATGAACGGCGATGCTGAACTGCGTGGTAGCGGTAACTCGGTGGCGGCGCTTTTAGGCAACAGTAACGGCAACCTGAAACTGTTGATGAATGACGGGCTGGTGAGCCGTAACCTGATGGAGATTGTTGGGCTGAACGTCGGAAACTACATTGTCGGTGCGATTTTCGGTGATGATGAGGTGCGGGTGAACTGCGCGGCGGCGAATCTGGATATCGCTAACGGTGTGGCACGCCCGCAGATTTTTGCTTTCGATACTGAGAACGCGTTGATTAACGTTACCGGCACGGCAAGTTTTGCTTCGGAGCAACTGGATTTGACTATTGATCCGGAGAGCAAAGGGATTCGTATTATCACGCTGCGTTCGCCGCTGTATGTGCGTGGGACGTTTAAGAACCCGCAGGCTGGCGTGAAAGCCGGGCCGTTGATTGCCCGTGGTGCTGTTGCGGCGGCACTGGCAACGCTGGTGACGCCTGCGGCGGCGTTACTGGCGCTGATTTCGCCTTCAGAAGGTGAAGCTAATCAGTGCCGGATGATTTTGTCGCAGATGAAGAAGTGATGGGTTGGATTAGATTTGCTGGTGAGTTCGGGAGCAGCGTGTTCCCCTCACCCTAACCCTCTCCCCAAAGGGGCGAGGGGACTGTTTTGTGCGTGTTGAAACAACGAGAGCCGCTTTTCCGTTCACTTTCTGGCGAGGGGACTGTTTTGTGCGTGTTGAAATAACGAGTACCGCTTTTCCGTTCACTTTCTGGGGGGGAGGACTGTTATGTTCGCGATGTAACATTTTGCTCCGCTTTTCTCCCTCTCCCTTTCAGGGAGAGGGCTGGGGTGAGGGTGGTAGCCCGCACGATACTTACAACGACTGATGCCGCGTCTCATGCGTCAGCAGCAAGGCGATTAACGTCAAGCCAGCCATCGCCGCCAGATATAACCCCACCGCACCTAACCCGTAGTTAGTCTGCAACCAGGCTGCGATATACGGCGCAACGGAAGCCCCGAGAATCGACGATACGTTGTAAGAGAACGATGCTCCGGTGTAACGCACTTCTGTCGGGAACAGCTCCGGTAACAGCGCACCCATTGGCCCAAAGGTCAGCCCCATCAGACTTAACCCCAACAGCAGGAAGGCAAAAACCAGAATCGGGTTGCCAGAACCGAGCAACGGGTTAAAGGCGAACAGCGCGAACAGGATGATAAGCGTCGTGATGATTACCATGCTTTTACGGCGACCAAAGGCATCGGCCAGCAATCCGGCAACCGGCACCATCACGCCAAAACCAATTACTGCCATCATCAGCATCCACAGCACTTCGTTACGCGGCAGGCCAAGCCCGACAGGCGCGGTGGCGGTACTGAAGGTCATCGAGTAGACGGTCATGATGTAAAACAGCGTGTAGGTCGCCAGCATGATGAAGGTGCCGAGCACCGTGACGCGCACGTGTTTGGTCAGCAGTGTACCCAGCGGGATCTTCACCTGCTTTTTCGCTTTTGCGACTTTCTCAAACACCGGTGATTCATGCAGCGAAACGCGGACATACAGGCCGATAATCACCAGCACCGCCGAGAAGATAAACGGCACGCGCCAGCCCCAGCTCATAAACTGCTCGTCCGTCAGTAGCCACGAGAGCAACAGGAAAGTGCCGTTGGCAAAGAAGAAGCCAATTGGGGCGCCCAGTTGCGGGAAAGAGCCGTAAAGCGCACGTTTGCGCGGCGGGGCATTTTCAGTTGCCAGCAGAGCCGCGCCGCCCCATTCACCGCCTAATCCCAGCCCCTGACCAAATCGAGCCAGCGCCAGCAACAGCGGGGCGAAAATACCAATCGTGGCATAGCCCGGCAACAGACCAATCACCACTGTCGAAATCCCCATCGTTAGCAACGAGGCGACCAGCGTCGCTTTACGTCCAATGCGATCGCCGAAATGACCAAATACGGCAGAGCCGATGGGGCGCGCGACGAAGGCAATGGCGAAGGTGGCAAGCGATTGTAGGGTCGCTGCTGCCGGGTCGCCCTGCGGGAAGAAGATATGCGGGAACACAATGACGGCTGCAGTGGCGTAAATGTAAAAGTCGAAGAACTCAATGGCTGTACCAATGAGGGAGGCAACAAGGACTTTATTACGCGAGTTTACCGGCGTGAATTCCTGGTTATTTTCGAGTGTTGTGGCGGTTGCTTGCATAATCTTTTCTTATTTTTTGGCTAACGAATAGCCATATTACGCACAGCAAAAGTGATATTTCAATGTGTAACAAATCGCGAAAACGGTCAAAAACCAGGCAAAAAGGGGATAATGTTTAGGCTGATGATTTTTCTTCTATGAAATGCTTCACACAATTTCATAAATAGTCAATAAAACTGGTTTCAGGTTAAATAAAAGTTACCGACTGGATTTATATGCTGGGCTAATGAGTTGGCGTGAAATTGTTTGCTCCTGAAGAGATGTCGTTTCGGGTAGTTATGCGCACATTATAGCCGGATGCGATGCTGGCGCATCTTATCCGGCCAGGGGGGAGCCAGGCCGAATAAATTCGTAGGTCGGATAAGGCGTTTACGCCGCATCCGGCATATTTTAATGCTGTGTTTTCCCCGGCATTCGCGGGTCATCTTTATACTCGGCGGTGGCAATCCACGCCGCGCAAAACAGCGTCAGGCGAGCGAAGAAGTAGAAAAATGCCATCAGCCCCAGCACGGAACCAAATGCTGCGCCAGATGGGGATTTCATCAACGACGGCAGGGTATACGTCATCACAATTTTAATCACTTCAAAACCAATCGCTGCGAGGAACGTCCCGCGAATCAGCGCCTTTCTACGCGGGCGGTGGCGCGGCAGGCGCCAGAAGATCCAGAAGAAAAGCAGATAGTTGGCAAAGATAGAAATCGCCAGACCAATCAACCGCCACGTCGGTTTCAGCCACTCAATGCTATTAAGGTGCAGCGCGCTAATAATCATTTGTTGCGCAGAACCGGCAACGGAAGTGATTGAGAGCGTCACAATCAGCGCAATCAACAAACCAATCAGCGAAATAAAGTCACGCAGATATTTTACCCAGAACTTCTCCTGATCTTGCGGCGAACGTTCCCAGACATCGCGCGATTGGGCGCGAATTGCTTCACGTAAATTCCCCATCCAGTTGATGCCGGAGTATAGCGCCACGGCTAACCCAACAAGTCCTACGGTAGTACGCTGCTGAACGGCAGTGTTGATGGTGTTTTTCAACGTGGCGGCAAGCGTCGGATCGCTGATGTTTTGCAGAATCTTGTCGAAGATATCCTGTAACAGCATCGGATGCGAAGCCAGCACAAAACCCCCTGCGGCAAATGACACCATTAAAATCGGGATCATCGACAAAAACGAGAAATAGGTGATGGCCGCGCCAAACTGATTACCCAGCCGATCGTTAAAGCGTTCTGTCGCGCGAATAAGGTGCGCGATGATCGGTTGGCGTTGGATTTTCTCGGCGGTGGTGGTGACGGTTTCCAGTGCCTGACTGACTTTGCCGCCTTTATCGCTATTATCCAGATGCTTAATTGGCTCGTGCTCCAGATCCTGGGTGGGACGTTTGATCTCGTTTTCCTGCGTCATCCGCTCTTTAGTCCTTCTGTCGTTGTCTTTCTTAAAAAGTATAGTCGGTCAGTCCAGGTACTCTTTCATCACGCCAGCCAGCCACTGCATAAACAGGTTTACACGGCGGGAAAGCTCCCGACGCTGTGGGTAAACCAGAGAAATGGAGCGTGGTTCGGCGCGGTAGTTGGGTAACACTTCGATAAGCTGTCTGGCGCGTAGGGCTTCGCGTACGGTGACGCGGGGGATCTGAATAATCCCCAGTCCCGCCAGACCGGCGGCAAGATAGTTTTCTCTACTGTTTACCGTCAACATGCCGCCGGACTTAAACCACTGGACGCCATTAACACTGGCAACCTCAAAACCCAACGGATGCGCGCCCAGATGTGGCGTGTAATGCACTACTGCGTGCGAAGTCAGGTCGTCGGGACTTTGCGGATAACCAAAGCGCGTCAGATAGTGCGGACTGGCGCAGTTGACCATCGTCAGTTTGCCGAGGGGACGGGTGATGAGTCCATCATCGGGCAACGTTCCCGTGCGTACTACGCAATCAAAGCCATCATGAAGAATATCTACCGGACGGTCATTGCTGCTTAATTCCAGTTCAATTCCCGGATATTGATGGAGAAATTCGGGCAGGCGCGGCAGTAGCAGGGTTTTTGCTATCCCGGACGGGATATCGATGCGCAATTTACCGCTGATGCTGGTGGCCTCCTGCTGAAATAAACCGTCCAGTTCGTTGAGATTACTCAACACATCTTTTGCCCGTTGGTAGTAGGTCATGCCATCAGGCGTGAGTTTGACCCGTCGCGTGGTGCGCTGGAGAAGCTGGGTGCCAAGTTGATGTTCCAGTGCCTGTATCTGGCGCGAAACACTTCCCTTTGGCAAAGCAAAGAAATCCGCCGCGCGGGAAAAACTCTCCAGCTCTGCGACTTTGATGAACAACTGCATTGCGTGAATTTTATCCATTTCTTTGACCGATTGTTGTTCACAGCGAAACAGTAACGCGTATATCGCATTGTTTATTGTTTTTTCTAACATCTAATGCATGGTTTCACAACGATGCAACGTTGAAAGTGAGGTGATTTTAGAGAATAAAAGGCGGATTCGCGTCTCTGAATAGAGAAATAACCAACAGAAAGCCAAAATTTTGATTCGTTTTATAAAATGCTCACACACGACATTGCGTATTTGTGCGTAATCCAGTCACTTTCTTAAACTGTGGATGCTATTAAAGCGTGCGCTGAATTGGCCGGGTTAACCGGAACGTGGCGCGAAAATATAAGGAATTCCTTAAGATTTTTTTAAATAGTGCCCTCGACATGTAATTTCAGGCGTTTAGCTGTAACTATTTATATCGGTAACTATTTTCTGTCTTTCATCTCTGTAGAATGGCCTCTGCCAAATGGCGAATTCTTATTTTGTCTCTCGGGTAATACCCTTCCACTACTTAAGTCTTTTTAACGTATTCAGGTGGAGATTCAGTAATGCAAATAATCATGTTTGACAGGCAGTCAATATTTATTCATGGAATGAAAGTCAGTTTACAGCAACGTATTCCAGGAGTAGGTATTCAGGGCGTCGGTCAGGCAGACGAGTTATGGCAAAAGCTGGAAAGCTACCCTGAAGCCTTAGTTATGCTCGATGGCGATCAGGATGGTGAGTTTTGCTACTGGTTACTGCAAAAAATCGTGGTGCAATTTCCTGAGGTTAAGGTGTTAATCACGGCTTCGGATTGCAACAAACGATGGTTGCAGGAGGTTATTCATTTCAATGTGATGGCGATTGTACCGCGTGATTCTTCAATCGATACGTTCGTGTTGGCGGTCAATAGTGCGGCGATGGGAATGATGTTTCTGCCCGGTGACTGGCGAACCACGCCGGAAAAGGATACGAAAGATCTCAAATCGTTAAGCGCCCGCCAGCGGGAAATTTTAACCATGCTGGCGGCGGGCGAATCGAATAAAGAGATTGGTCGGGCATTAAATATCAGCACCGGAACGGTAAAAGCGCACCTGGAATCGCTCTATCGCCGTCTGGAAGTGAAAAACCGTACCCAGGCAGCGATGATGTTAAATATCTCCTCCTGAAGAGGATAATTTTACAGCCAGCAGGAAGTTAGCGGTTGGCTGTAAAATATTACGGTTCGCCGTATAGACCAATTAAACGGCGTACCACACCGTTGGTCCAGCCAAACCCATCCTGCAACGGATATTCGCCCCCGCCGCCCTCGCGGGGGACACCATCGGCAATATGGTATTTCTCGATCAGTTTGTGCTGTTCCAGGTAGAACTGATTCACCGTCTTCAGCCAGCTACGCGCGATCTCATCCCCCAGATAGTCATCACCGTACATTTTAAATCCCTGAATCGCCATCCATTGTAATGGCGCCCAGCCGTTGGGTTTATCCCACTGTTCACCGGTTTCATACTCACTTGCCAGAATCCCGCCCGGCGTCAGTAAACGGCTTCGCACGGCATTTGCCAGACGGTCGGCCTGTTCATGGCTCGCCATGCCCACATATAACGGCACAATGGCAGCAGCGGAAAAGAGAGCCTGCTGTTCGCGCCGCCAGTCGTAATCGCGGTAGAGACCATTTTCATCATCCCAGAGATAATGGTTTACCGCATCGCGGCGGGCATTGGCTTTCTGGCGGAACAGAGTTTCCGTTTCCTTGTCGCCTTTCAGCGCCGAGATGTTGGCGATGGCGCTCTCCAGTTTAAACAGGAAAGCATTCAGATCGATGGGGATGAACTGAGTGGTACGAATACTCGCCAGGCGACCGGCGTCGCGTAGCCAGCGGGAGGAGTAATCCCAGCCAGAAGCTGCGCCCGCGCGTAAATCGCGGTACACCTCGTTCGGCGGACGACCAGAGTGCTTCGCGGTTTCCACATCCTCCAGCCAGGATTCGTCACGCGGCGTGTCGCGGTCGTCCCAGTAGCGGTTAAGCAGCGAACCATCCGGCATCCGCACTACATGGCGATAGGCCTGATTAGGGATCAGCGATTCTGCTCCGTCCATCCAGAAGGCATATTCCATTTTCAGATGGTCGAGATAGCGGCGCGCCCCGCGTACACCATCTTCTTCAAACAACTCCACCATCAGCGCAAAAACCGGTGGCTGCGAGCGGCTCAAATAGTAGGTGCGGTTGCCGTTGGGGATGTGCCCGTAGTTTTCGATCATCCAGGCGAAGTTATCGGCCATGCATTTCAGCAAATCTTCACGCCCGCTTTCCGCCAGACCCAGCATGGTGAAATAAGAATCCCAATAGTAGGTTTCGCTAAAACGACCTCCAGGGACAATATACGACTGCGGCAGCGCCAGCAGAGAAGACCACGGAATGTGATCCTGCGGCTCGCGGGTTAATACCGGCCATAGCTGGTCGATATGCTCTTTCAGGGAGTTTTGCGGGTCTGATACATACTCGCTGGAGTAGACTTCCGGTAACCAGAAGTGATTTTCAACAAACTTGCGCAAATCAAAATCACGATGACGGCGCACTTTACGATAGCGGATTAAGATATCCAGCGGGTCCATTTTGGGAGCGCAGTCAGGAAACGTTTTACTATCGGGGAAAATTTTTGCCGACTGGACATGTTCGAAAAGTTCGAGATAGCGGTCAGCAGGTGTTAGCGCGTCAGAGGCTGGCAGCCCTTCAATCATTTCGGGTTCTGGCTCTGCCTCGAGCATCTCATCCAGTTTTAATTCATACGGATCCAGTTCATAACAGAGATCGACCTCGACCATCAGTTCGTCTGGATTAGGGTTTTGAATTTTCTGATTGAGCATAAGGATCCGACCTCCGAAATTCGTCTCTAATTATCGGGCTTTCCTTTAAGCGTAGTCATTCGCTCCGGTCGATGGGCGACAAAGCGTGCGGTGGATCACGTTTATTAATGGGGCAAAAAATATAACGCACTAATATCAATGGAATTTATAAAAATAAGGATTCCATGTTGTTTTTCATTTTCGGAACATTCAATCATGGTCTCCCCGTAATCATGATATGCCATTCCTGATCTTAGTAATAGGCACAGGCTATCTTATTGATAGTTTATATTCATGTAATTGATTGATTCCTATCAAAAATCCAATCCCCCTGTTTTTTATGATGGTTTAGTCTCGCAGAGACGTTTGCAGCATTCTGGAAAATTTTCTGGGTCACAATAACTCACTACCGTGAGGGAAGAATAATGAAAATGGTCTCACGTATTACCGCGATCGGCCTGGCTGGCGTCGCGATTTGCTATTTAGGATTATCTGGTTATGTGTGGTACCACGATAATAAACGCAGTAAACAGGCTGATGTTCAGGCATCTGCTGTCAGTGAAAATAATAAGGTTTTAGGTTTTCTCCGCGAAAAAGGATGCGACTATTGCCATACGCCTTCCGCAGAATTACCCGTCTATTATTATATTCCTGGCGCGAAACAGTTGATGGATTACGACATTAGGCTCGGATATAAATCTTTTAACCTCGAGGCAGTGCGTGCGGCTCTGCTGGCAGATAAACCCGTTTCGCAAAGCGATCTGAACAAGATTGAATGGGTGATGCAGTATGAAACTATGCCGCCAACGCGTTATACCGCACTGCACTGGGCGGGTAAGGTGAGTGATGAAGAGCGGGCGGAAATACTCGCCTGGATTGCAAAACAGCGCGCGGAATATTACGCCAGCAATGACACCGCGCCGGAGCACCGTAATGAACCGGTGCAGCCCATTCCGCAAAAACTGCCTACCGATGCGCAAAAAGTGGCGTTGGGGTTTGCCCTGTATCACGATCCCCGTTTATCGGCTGATAGCACCATTTCTTGCGCTCATTGCCATGCGCTGAATGCGGGAGGTGTTGATGGTAGAAAAACATCGATTGGCGTCGGTGGTGCGGTCGGGCCGATTAATGCGCCGACGGTGTTTAACTCGGTGTTTAACGTT
The DNA here is from genome assembly GCF_013368855.2 of Escherichia sp. 93.0816. NCBI lineage: Bacteria > Pseudomonadati > Pseudomonadota > Gammaproteobacteria > Enterobacterales > Enterobacteriaceae > Escherichia > Escherichia sp. 93.0816. Next base: position 17,396 of record NZ_JABWNC020000038.1, read on the forward strand.
GAGCAATTCTGGGATGGTCGTGCGGCAACATTGCAGGATCAGGCGGGTGGGCCGCCGCTGAATCCGATTGAAATGGCGTCAAAATCCTGGGACGAAATCATTGCGAAGTTGGAAAAGGATCCTGTGCTGAAAGCGCAGTTCCTCAAAGTTTATCCGCAAGGTTTCAGTGGTGAAAATATTACTGACGCAATTGCTGAATTTGAGAAAACATTAATTACGCCGGATTCACCGTTTGATAAATGGTTGCGTGGTGATGAAAATGCGCTGACGGCGCAGCAGAAAAAAGGTTATCAATTATTTAAAGATAATAAATGTGCAACGTGTCATGGTGGTATTATTCTCGGTGGGCGTTCTTTCGAACCGCTGGGTCTGAAAAAAGACTTTAACTTTGGTGAAATTACGGCGGCGGATATTGGCCGTATGAATGTAACTAAAGAAGAACGCGATAAACTGCGCCAGAAAGTACCCGGTTTACGTAACGTTGCGCTAACGGCGCCGTACTTCCATCGCGGTGATGTGCCGACGCTGGACGGGGCGGTGAAACTGATGCTGCGCTACCAGGTCGGTAAAGAGCTGCCGCAGGAGGATGTGGATGATATCGTGGCTTTCCTGCACAGTCTGAACGGAGTTTACACACCGTATATGCAGGATAAACAATAATTAATTCGATCGCCCGAACAGGAATTTCGGGCGATTTTTATTACGATAATAAAGTCTGTTTTTTATATTATCATGTTAAATGTTTATATTATAAAAAGTCGTTTTTCTGTTTAGGATTTTGTTATTTAAATTACACCCGTAACGCCTTGCGTCCATTCCAGATAAATCCTACTTTTTTATTGCCTTCAAATAAATTTAAGGAGTTCGAAATGGACCAGAAGCTGTTAACGGATTTCCGCTCAGAACTACTCGACTCGCGTTTTGGCGCAAAGGCAATTTCCACTATCGCGGAATCTAAACGTTTTCCGCTGCACGAAATGCGCGATGACA
>NZ_JABWNC020000039.1:0-11817 GCF_013368855.2 Escherichia sp. 93.0816
ATTGCTGGCATTCTCGCCAGCCTGATCGTGAGCTGGCTGAATAAGCGGAAGTAACATGCTATGTGGGCGTCAGGCTGCCGTAATGGCAATTTGCGCCCGGACCAGGCCGCAGGGGTGAAACTCTGCGGCCTTTTTCGTGTTTACTGCGGGTATGGCACCCAATCGCCGCCGTTCAGGCGAACGTACGGTTTATCCTGATATTGAATCACCACCGCGTTTGAGTTCTCGGATACCGGTGCTGTTTGTGGCAATCCGCTGGTGAGTTTTTTCCAGTCAACATCGTCTTCGGTGAAAATTTTACCGTCGAGAACGCGAACAACCAGATCAGAAATTGCCAGGAAACTGCTTGGTTGGTCGATGACAATCGGAGCCCCCTGATGTGGTGCCTTCATGCCGAAGAATTTCACGCCAACGGGGACATCAGTGATTGATGGACTAGGGATATCACGTAGGCCAGATACCTGCATTCTGTCGCCTTTCAGCGCGCCGCCATGTTCTGGCACGACCACCACCATTACTTTACGGTCAGATTTCTCCAGCTCGGTAAAGAATGCATCCAGTTCATCAAAGAACTTCTGCGCCCGCGCTTTATAGTCCGCTGTTTTACTGACGCCAGGATAATGGTTGCCATCATGCAGAGGGAGCGTGTTGTAGAACGTGGCGCTACGGGAGTTTTTATCTTTTTCAGTAACTTCCAGCCAGCGGTTAAGTACGGCGGTATCGTCATAAACTGGCGAACCATCAAAGCCCAGCAAAATAACCGGTAGATTCGTTTGATCCATCAATTCTGTCTGCATACCGCCATTTTCGCGCACTTCTTTCAGGAAGCCGCCGAATTGACCGTTATGCCCCATCATCAGATGCTGGGTAAAGCCCAGTTTTGACAAGTTATCGAACAGATAGCAGTCATTATTGGCTGGTTGATACAGATTGGTGTGCGAAGTTTGCCCACAACTGGCGCGCAGCAGACGAATCGCCGCCGGGCCGCTGTATGAGGTCGCAGAGTTGAATTTCTTGAACTCAATATCGAAATGCGACCATAACGGATGCGACATTAACCCGGCAGCCTCAATGTCCGACCAGGAGAGTGAGCAGATGTTGATGACCAGCAATTCAAATGGCTGTGCATCTGCCGGAAGCGCGGATGGGAAGGTCGATTTACGTTTCGCTTCGGCGTTATAGAAATTATTCAGCCATGCATTAAGATTCGCCGTTGTCGGCGGCGCGGTTTGCGCAGGCATATCACCCACCACCGGCGTACCACCTGCGGCTGCGACCGTTGCCGCTGCATTACCGCCCGTCGTTGTCACCGTCGTGGTCGGTTGACCGGCTGGCCACAGGGAGAAACTTGGTCCAGCCAGCGTAAGTACGTTCAACCATACCAGAATAGCGACGACAAATATGGTGATACGAATCCATTGTGACAGGAACAACCACGCCACTAACAATACAAAAATGGCTCCGATCATCTGCCAGTTAATAAAGCGAGTAACGAGGTCGATTAAATAATCGCTACTGAAACCAGCCACTTGCGAACCCTGACTCATGATACTTTCCGGGCCTGGTAGCCAGGTGTCGTGCCAGAACAATGCAAAACCGATTGGTAGGGCTATCCAGTGGCGTAGACGGTGCAGGCTATAGCGCGGAATAGGCATTAGCAGAAACGCGGCAAACACCAGGTTAAGCAGCGGATGGAAGTTAAGATATCCCGCCCATAACAGGCCAAATTTGACCAGAAAATAGAAGTTCCAGCCAGAAAGGCCGCGCCAGTATTGCCAGAGGGAAGAAGGCATAGCGGTGTTTTGGGTAAATTGAGTCATTTTTTGATTGCCCTGGCTTTTTCCGCACGGCGTAATGTACCGGCCGGTTTTACATAACGAGGTTTAGCAAATAACAAACGCAAAGTGTCACGAATACGCCGCAGAGAATGCCGCGCCAGATAGCCCAGCGGGAAAAATATCAGTGCGCAAACGATAATAATTTCAATGATATCGCTGATGGTCATCATGATGAACGCTCCACAGCATCATCCAATAATCGCAGTGGTTCAGGTATGCGTCGCCAGTTGCGACCATCGTGTTCGGCATTGATGACTGGCGTGGAACCCTGCGTTAAAGGCAGCGGCATCCCCCATTGTTCCGGGGCGAGTAAACGCATTTGCACCAGCTCGGCGCTGATTTGGTCATCTTCAAACCAGACCATGCGGTTAGAGAAAATGTCGCCAGTAGGTAGTGGGAAAATATGATTCAATGCGGTATCCAGATCGTTAATCCGGCAGAAAGAGAGGAACAGCACCAGTCGATTGCCGCCAATCGTCATAATATCGCCGGTACGATTAGGGCGACACAGCGTCAGTGCTTGTTCAACGCGAATGCCAGGCACCGGGCGCAAAGCCACCAGAACGCCTTTCCCGTGAGCGGGTAACAGGGTGTTATTCATCATATTATTGACCGCGTCACAGAATACATCCCACTTCTGGAACCCCCGCAGTTTAATCGGCTGAGTCATCGACAACAGCGTGGTGATATCTTCCGGTACATAGCGGCTGAACTTCTGTCCCTGCACGCTTTCAATCATTGTCAGACAGCGAGAGAGCGGGGCGTTCCATGGAATAACCATATTTGCGCCGCAGGCCAACAGTAAACGTTCGTCGGTGGCGCGCAGGCTGGCAATATTTTCCCGCACGAGGATTTTCAACGCGCTCCCACGCTGGCGACGCAATGTATGAATACTGCGGGCCAACGGTTCAATTTGCCCATTTTGCTGCAAAGAGAACACGACCGTCGCGGCCTGAGAGGTACGCGCTTCATTGAACAGCGTTTCGTTATTGTCGAATAGCTTCCAGTGTTCCGATAGCGGTGGCGCGCCTTCCAGTACGGCAATATTACTGAGAATACGTTTTTCATCGCTGCGTGGTTGGATCTCCGCCTCTTCGCGCTGAACTAACGCCCAGACGCCATTTTGATGCTGGACGGTCAGTTGCTGACGGGCGCTGACGCCTTTTTCGTTACACCAAAAAGCAATATCCAGCAGATGCTGATCGCCCTGAAAACGCAAACTGGCAAGTCCAAAAAGCGAACGGTACTCCTCCAGTAACAATGAAAATTGTTTATCGTTATTATTTCCGGGATTAATTACCAGCAGTGAACAATGGTTTAGCCTGCACCATTTATTCATTTTTTCCAGCCATAGGCGAAGGCGTTCGGCAGGAATGTTTTGCCATGCGTTATTTGCGCAAACAAGAATGAACAGGTAATTATTGGGAACAACTGAACATTGTAAATCACGGGGCAAATAGTATAGACCTTTTTCATGATTTAGCATTGAAAATAATTTTATTTTTTCTGGTCCTTGAGAATCATCTAATTTGAAAATTTTCTCGGGATCGCTATCCATGCTAATGACCGCGACTTGCGCGGTTTCAGCTTGAGAAGCCATCGTTTGATTCACCAGGCTAATAGCATCTTCTTGACGATCGACGTTAAACCACCAGACGCCGCCTGCTGGCATATGTCGCAGCTCATCCCATAAGGATGAGATACCGATAGAGAATACGGGGTCCACAGTGTCCCTCAAGTCGCCATTTTGTCTGATTATCAGTTTACTAGCGAAAGCTAAGAAATAAACCTACCATTGAAATTAAAACTTATCAGATTTAGCATGTGAATCAATTTAACAGGCCAGAAACCTTGTGATATCAGCCTTTTCGTTTTTTAGTTTTTCTGTTGCGTAACGGAAAGTCAAAAAATGAGCGGATTTCTGTGCTGCCGTTAGCAATAAAGCGGCGAAATTGTCTTGCTGTGTAATATGTTTATTTTATAGGGATCAACCATAATGAATAACAACGAACCCGATATTCTGCCTGATCCCGCGATAGGCTATATCTTCCAGAATGATATTTTGGCGTTAAAACAGGCTTTTTCACTGCCTGATATTGATTATGCCGATATTTCCCAACGAGAGCAGTTGGCTGCGGCATTAAAACGTTGGCCGTTATTGGCTGAGTTTGCGCAAAAAAAGTAGGGGTGTGGTGAATGGCCGTTCTGGGATTGCAGGGGATGCGGGGTGGCGTGGGAACGACAACGATCACTGCCGCGTTAGGCTGGTCATTGCAAATGTTGGGAGAAAATGTCCTGCTGGTGGATGCCTGCCAGGACAATTTGCTGCGCCTGTCATTCAACGTTGATTTTTCTCACCGCCAGGGCTGGGCAAGAGCCATGCTGGATGGTCAGGACTGGCGTGATGCCGGGCTACGCTATACCTCACAGCTCGATCTGCTGCCCTTTGGTCAACTGACTCTCGAAGAACACGAAAATCCCCAGCACTGGCAAACACGACTGGGCGAGATTTGTAGCGGTATTCAGCAACTAAAGACCAGCGGGCGTTATCAATGGATTTTGATCGATTTACCACGCGACGCCTCGCAGATAACGCATCAAATCATGAGTCTGTGCGATCACACCCTGGCGATCGTCAACGTGGATGCTAACTGTCATATTCGGCTGCATCAGCAGGCACTGCCCGCTGGCGCGCATATTTTGATTAATGATTTTCGTGTCGGCAGCCAGGTTCAGGACGATATTTACCAGCTATGGTTACAAAGCCAGCGGCGCTTGTTGCCAATGTTGATTCATCGTGATGAAGCGATGGCTGAATGTCTGGCGGCGAAACAACCGTTGGGAGAATACCGTAGCGATGCGTTGGCGGCAGAAGAAATTCTGACGCTGGCGAACTGGTGTCTGTTGAACTATTCCGGGCTGAAAACGCCAGTCGGGAGCGCATCATGAGTATCCTGACCCGGTGGTTGCTTATCCCGCCGGTTAACGCACGTCTTATTGGGCGTTATCGGGAGTATCGTCGTCATGGCGCGTCGCCTTTCAGCGCGACGCTCGGCTGTTTCTGGCTGATCCTTGCCTGGATTTTTATTCCGCTGGAGCACCCACGCTGGCAGCGTATTCGTGCGCAACATAAAATCCTGTTCCCTCATATCAACGCCTCGCGCCCGCGTCCGTTGGATCCTGTGCGCTATGTCATCCAGACCTGCTGGTTGCTGATCAGTGCTTCGCGCAGAGAAACGCCGAAACCGCGCTGGCGGTCGTTTTCACGCTTGCAGAATATTCGTGGGCGTTATCATCAATGGATGGATGAATTGCCGGCTCGCTTCAGCCATAACACGCAACACCTTGATGAGAAAAAAGAGCTGGGACATCTGAGCGCCGGAGCACGGCGTTTTATTCTTGGCATCATTGTGACATTCTCGCTGATTCTGGCGCTGATTTGCGTCACCCAGCCGTTTAACCCGCTGTCGCAGTTTATCTTCCTGATGTTGCTGTGGGGTGTGGCATTAATGGTACGACGAATGCCGGGACGCTTCTCTGCACTGATGCTGATTGTGCTGTCGCTGACCGTCTCTTGCCGTTATATCTGGTGGCGCTACACCTCCACGCTGAACTGGGATGATCCGGTCAGTCTGGTGTGCGGTTTAATTCTGCTGTTCGCTGAAACTTACGCATGGATTGTGCTGGTGCTCGGCTACTTCCAGGTCGTATGGCCGCTGAATCGTCAGCCCGTACCGCTGCCGAAAGATATGTCGCTGTGGCCGTCGGTGGATATTTTTGTGCCGACGTACAACGAAGATCTCAGCGTGGTGAAAAACACTATCTATGCCTCGCTGGGTATCGACTGGCCGAAAGACAAGCTGAACATCTGGATCCTCGACGACGGTGGCAGGGAAGAGTTTCGCCAGTTTGCACAAAACGTAGGGGTGAAATATATCGCCCGTACTACTCATGAACATGCGAAAGCGGGCAATATCAACAATGCGCTGAAATATGCCAAAGGCGAGTTTGTGTCGATTTTCGACTGCGACCACGTGCCAACGCGCTCGTTCCTGCAAATGACCATGGGCTGGTTCCTGAAAGAAAAACAACTGGCGATGATGCAGACGCCGCACCACTTTTTCTCGCCGGACCCGTTTGAACGCAACCTGGGGCGTTTTCGTAAAACGCCGAATGAAGGCACGCTGTTCTATGGTCTGGTGCAGGATGGCAACGATATGTGGGATGCCACTTTCTTCTGCGGTTCTTGTGCGGTGATCCGCCGTAAACCGCTGGATGAGATTGGCGGTATTGCCGTCGAAACGGTAACCGAAGATGCGCACACTTCTTTGCGTTTGCACCGTCGTGGCTACACCTCCGCGTATATGCGCATTCCGCAGGCGGCGGGGCTGGCTACCGAAAGTCTGTCGGCGCATATCGGTCAGCGTATTCGCTGGGCGCGCGGGATGGTGCAAATCTTCCGCCTTGATAACCCGCTCACCGGTAAAGGGCTGAAGTTCGCGCAACGGCTGTGCTACGTCAACGCCATGTTCCATTTCTTGTCGGGCATTCCACGGCTGATCTTCCTGACTGCGCCGCTGGCGTTCCTGCTGCTTCATGCCTATATCATCTACGCACCTGCGTTGATGATCGCCCTGTTTGTGCTGCCGCACATGATCCACGCCAGCCTGACTAACTCGAAGATTCAGGGCAAATATCGCCACTCGTTCTGGAGTGAAATCTACGAAACAGTGCTGGCATGGTATATCGCACCACCGACGCTGGTGGCGCTGATTAACCCGCACAAAGGCAAATTTAACGTCACCGCCAAAGGTGGCCTGGTAGAGGAAGAGTATGTCGATTGGGTGATCTCGCGACCGTACATCTTCCTCGTACTGCTCAACCTGGTTGGTGTCGCTGTTGGCATCTGGCGTTACTTCTATGGTCCGCCAACCGAAATGCTTACCGTTGTCGTCAGTATGGTGTGGGTATTCTACAACCTGATTATTCTCGGCGGCGCGGTAGCGGTATCGGTTGAAAGCAAACAGGTTCGTCGTTCGCATCGTGTTGAGATGACGATGCCAGCGGCAATTGCCCGCGAAGATGGTCACCTTTTCTCCTGCACTGTTCAGGACTTCTCCGACGGTGGGCTGGGGATCAAAATTCACGGTCAGGCGCAGATCCTCGAAGGGCAGAAAGTGAATCTGCTGCTCAAACGCGGTCAACAGGAATACGTCTTCCCAACCCAGGTGGCACGCGTGATGGGTAACGAAGTCGGACTGCAATTAATGCCCCTCACCACCCAGCAACATATCGATTTTGTGCAGTGTACGTTTGCCCGTGCGGATACATGGGCGCTCTGGCAGGACAGCTACCCGGAAGATAAGCCGCTGGAAAGTCTGCTGGATATTCTGAAGCTCGGCTTCCGTGGCTACCGCCATCTGGCGGAATTTGCACCTTCTTCAGTGAAGGGTATTTTCCGTGCGCTGACTTCTCTGGTTTCCTGGGTTGTTTCGTTCATTCCGCGCCGCCCGGAGCGGAGCGAAACGGTACAACCATCGGATCAGGCTTTGGCTCAACAATGATGATAACGCGATGAAAAGAAAACTATTCTGGATTTGTGCAGTGGCAATGGGGATGAGCGCATTCCCCTCTTTTATGACGCAGGCGACGCCAGCAACGCAACCACTGATCAATGCTGAGCCAGTTGTTCCTGCCCAGACGGAACAAAATCCGCAGGTGGGGCAGGTGATGCCGGGCGTGCAGGGAGCGGATGCGCCAGTCGTCGCGCAGAACGGCTCTTCGCGTGATGTGAAGCTGACCTTTGCGCAAATCGCGCCGCCGCCGGGCAGCATGGTGCTGCGTGGTATCAACCCGAACGGCAGCATTGAGTTTGGTATGCGCAGCGACGAAGTGGTGACGAAGGCGATGCTCAATCTCGAATACACGCCATCGCCATCATTGCTGCCAGTTCAGTCGCAGTTAAAGGTTTATCTCAATGATGAACTGATGGGCGTGCTGCCAGTGACTAAAGAGCAGTTGGGTAAAAAGACGCTGGCGCAAATGCCGATTAACCCACTGTTTATTACCGACTTCAACCGCGTGCGGCTGGAGTTTGTCGGTCATTATCAGGATGTGTGCGAAAACCCGGCCAGCACCACACTTTGGCTGGATGTCGGGCGCAGTAGTGGACTGGATCTGACGTATCAATCACTGAATGTGAAGAATGACCTGTCGCACTTCCCGATTCCGTTCTTTGACCCACGCGATAACCGTGCTAACACCTTGCCGATGGTCTTTGCGGGCGCGCCGGATGTTGCTCTGCAACAGGCTTCCGCCATTGTTGCCTCGTGGTTTGGTTCCCGTTCCGGCTGGCGTGGGCAGAACTTCCCGGTACTCTATAACCAGCTTCCCGATCGCAATGCGATTGTTTTTGCGACTAACGACAAACGCCCGGACTTCCTGCGCGACCATCCGGCGGTGAAAGCACCGGTGATTGAGATGATCAACCACCCGGAAAATCCTTACGTCAAACTGCTGGTCGTGTTTGGTCGTGACGACAAAGACCTGTTGCAGGCAGCGAAAGGTATCGCCCAGGGCAATATTTTGTTCCGTGGCGACAGCGTCGTGGTGAATGAAGTCAAACCGCTGCTGCCGCGTAAGCCATACGATGCGCCGAACTGGGTGCGTACCGATCGTCCGGTCACTTTTGGTGAACTGAAAACCTATGAAGAGCAGTTACAGTCCAGCGGTCTGGAACCGGCAGCGATTAACGTTTCGCTAAATCTGCCGCCAGATCTCTACCTGATGCGCAGTACCGGTATTGATATGGATATTAATTACCGCTACACCATGCCGCCGGTGAAAGATAGCTCGCGGATGGATATCAGCCTGAACAACCAGTTCCTGCAATCATTTAACCTGAGTAGCAAACAGGAGGCGAACCGCCTGCTGCTGCGTATTCCGGTATTACAAGGTTTGCTGGACGGCAAAACGGATGTCTCTATTCCGGCGTTGAAGCTGGGGGCGACCAACCAGTTGCGCTTCGACTTTGAGTACATGAACCCGATGCCGGGCGGATCGGTGGATAACTGTATTACCTTCCAGCCGGTGCAGAACCATGTGGTGATTGGCGACGACTCTACCATCGACTTCTCGAAGTATTACCACTTCATTCCGATGCCGGATCTGCGCGCGTTTGCCAATGCGGGTTTCCCGTTCAGCCGGATGGCGGATCTGTCACAAACCATCACCGTAATGCCGAAAGCGCCCAACGAAGCACAGATGGAAACGCTGCTAAATACCGTTGGCTTTATCGGCGCGCAGACGGGCTTCCCGGCGATTAACCTGACCGTGACCGATGATGGCAGCACCATTCAGGGTAAAGATGCCGACATCATGATCGTCGGTGGTATCCCGGACAAATTAAAAGACGACAAGCAGATTGACATGCTGGTACAGGCCACCGAAAGCTGGGTGAAAACGCCAATGCGCCAGACGCCATTCCCGGGTATTGTGCCGGACGAAAACGACCGTGCGGCAGAAACTCAGTCAACGCTGACCTCTTCTGGCGCGATGGCTGCGGTGATTGGCTTCCAGTCACCGTATAACGACCAGCGCAGCGTGATTGCTCTCCTGGCTGACAGTCCGCGCGGTTACGAAATGCTTAACGATGCGGTGAACGATAGCGGCAAACGCGCCACCATGTTCGGCTCGGTAGCCGTGATCCGTGAATCTGGCGTTAACAGTTTGCGTGTTGGCGACATCTATTACGTTGGACATCTGCCGTGGTTCGAACGTTTGTGGTATGCACTGGCTAATCACCCGATTCTGTTGGCGGTGCTGGCGGCAATCAGCGTGGTGTTGCTGGCCTGGGTACTGTGGCGTCTGCTGCGTATCATCAGCCGTCGTCGTCTTAACCCGGATAATGAGTAATTGATGATGAATGTTTTGCGTAGTGGAATCGTGACGATGCTGCTGCTGGCTGCCTTTAGTGTTCAGGCAGCCTGTACCTGGCCTGCCTGGGAGCAGTTTAAAAAGGATTACATCAGTCAGGAGGGGCGCGTCATTGACCCCAGTGATGCGCGCAAAATTACCACCTCCGAAGGGCAAAGTTACGGCATGTTCTTTGCCCTGGCGGCTAACGACCGTACGGCTTTCGATAACCTTCTCGACTGGACACAGAACAATCTTGCCCAGGGCTCGTTAAAAGAGCATTTGCCCGCCTGGCTATGGGGCAAGAAAGAGAATACGAAGTGGGAAGTGCTGGACAGCAACTCAGCCTCTGACGGCGATATCTGGATGGCCTGGTCACTGCTGGAGGCCGGTCGATTGTGGAAAGAGCAACGTTATACTGACATTGGCAGCGCGTTGTTAAAACGCATTGCGCAAGAGGAAGTGGTGACAGTGCCGGGGCTGGGTTCCATGCTGTTACCGGGCAAAGTGGGTTTTGCCGAGAATAACACCTGGCGTTTTAACCCAAGTTATCTGCCCCCGACGCTGGCGCAGTATTTCACCCGCTTTGGCGCACCGTGGACCACGTTGCGCGAAACGAATCAACGTTTATTGCTGGAAACCGCCCCGAAAGGCTTTTCGCCAGACTGGGTACGTTATGAGAAAGACAAAGGCTGGCAGTTAAAGCCAGAGAAAACGCTGATCAGCAGTTACGACGCTATTCGCGTCTACATGTGGGTTGGCATGATGCCCGACAGCGATCCGCAAAAAGCGCGGATGCTCAACCGTTTTAAACCGATGGCGACATTCACCGAGAAAAACGGCTATCCGCCGGAGAAAGTCGATGTCGCTACGGGTAAAGCGCAGGGTAAAGGGCCAGTCGGCTTTTCTGCGGCTATGTTGCCATTTCTTCAGGATCGTGATGCCCAGGCCGTACAGCGTCAGCGTATTGCAGATAACTTTCCTGGTAGCGATGCCTATTACAACTATGTGTTGACCCTGTTTGGACAAGGCTGGGATCAACACCGTTTCCGCTTCTCGACAAAAGGTGAGTTATTACCTGACTGGGGCCTGGAATGCGCAAATTCACACTAAATATTCTTACGCTTTCCCTCGGTCTGGCCGTGATGCCGATGGTCGAGGCGGCACCAACCGCCCAGCAACAGTTGCTGGAACAGGTTCGTGTGGGGGAAGCGACCCACCGCGAAGACCTGGTGCAGCAGTCGCTGTATCGTCTGGAACTTATTGATCCGAATAACCCGGATGTCGTTGCCGCCCGTTTTCGCTCTTTGTTACGTCAGGGCGATGTTGATGGTGCGCAAAAACAGCTCGACCGATTGTCGCAATTAGCGCCGAGTTCAAATGCGTATAAATCATCGCGTACCACAATGCTGCTTTCCACGCCGGATGGTCGCCAGGCACTGCAACAGGCACGATTGCAGGCGACTACCGGTCATGCGGAAGAAGCCGTGGCGGGTTACAACAAACTGTTCAACGGGGCGCCGCCAGCAGGTGACATTGCCGTCGAGTACTGGAGTACGGTAGCGAAAATTCCGGCTCGCCGTGGCGAAGCGATTAATCAGCTAAAACGCATCAATGCGGATACGCCGGGCAATACAGGTTTGCAAAACAATCTGGCGCTATTGCTGTTTAGCAGCGATCGTCGCGATGAAGGTTTTGCCGTACTGGAACAGATGGCGAAATCGAACGCCGGGCGCGAGGGGGCTTCTAAAATCTGGTACGGGCAGATAAAAGATATGCCCGTCAGCGACGCCAGCGTGTCGGCGCTGAAAAAATATCTCTCTGTTTTTAGCGATGGCGATAATGTGGCGGCTGCGCAATCGCAACTGGCAGAACAACAAAAGCAACTGGCCGATCCTAATTTCCGCGCCCGTGCGCAAGGTTTAGCCGCTGTGGACTCAGGCATGGCAGGTAAAGCCATTCCCGAACTGCAACAGGCGGTGCGTGCTAACCCGAAAGACAGTGAAGCCCTTGGGGCGCTGGGGCAGGCGTATTCCCAGAATGGCGATCGCGCTAATGCGGTGGC